>JADFKA010000081.1 GCA_022565135.1 Pseudomonadota bacterium | reverse complement strand
CTCCCTTATAAACAAGTACCGGATCGCTCATCGATGCGATTACTTTTATGTTTGCTATCGGTGCAGCATACCGGATAATGCGCGCTGCATAACAACCACCTGACAGCAATGGCGCAGTACATCTACACCATGAATCGCGTGGCCAAAATGGTCCCGCCGAAACGCTTCATCATTCGCGATATTTCGCTGTCGTTCTTCCCCGGCGCAAAAATCGGTGTCCTGGGCCTGAATGGGTCTGGCAAGTCAACGGTGTTGCGAATCATGGCCGGAATCGACACCGATTTCGATGGCGAAGCTCGGGCCCAGCCGGGCATCAAGATCGGCTTTTTGCCACAGGAACCCGAACTCGATCCCGCCAAGGATGTGCGTGGCAACGTCGAAGAAGGCATCGCCGAATCCAAGGCCCTGATCAATCGCTTCAATGAGATCTCCATGCAGTTTGCGGAACCCATGGGCGACGACGAAATGGATGCGTTGCTCGAAGAACAGGGCAAATTACAGGACGAAATCGATACGGCGGGTGCGTGGGAACTCGATCGCAAACTCGAAATCGCCGCCGACGCATTACGCCTGCCGCCGTGGGACGCCGATGTAAGCACTCTGTCGGGCGGCGAGCGACGCCGGGTCGCACTGTGCCGATTATTGATATCGCAGCCTGACATGCTGTTGCTCGATGAGCCGACGAACCACCTCGATGCCGAGTCCGTCGCCTGGCTCGAGCGTTTCCTGCATGAATATCCCAGCACCGTCATCGCCGTCACCCATGATCGTTACTTTCTCGACAACGTTGCGGGCTGGATTCTCGAACTCGATCGCGGCCACGGTATCCCCTGGGAAGGCAATTACTCCTCGTGGCTGGAACAGAAAGAGCAACGCCTTGCACACGAGGAATCGGCCGAAAAAGCCCGCAGGAAAGCAATACAGGCTGAGCTCGAATGGGTTCGCAGCAACCCCAAGGGTCGCCAGGCGAAGTCGAAGGCGCGCTTGCGCCAGTTCGAGGAGATTTCTTCATCGAGTTATCAGAAACGAAACGAGACGAACGAGATCTATATTCCACCGGGTCCACGGCTGGGCGACGTGGTCATTGAGATCGATAATCTCAAGAAAGGCTTCGGCGACAAATTGCTCATCGACGGACTGAGCTTGCAAATACCGCGCGGTGGCATCGTCGGCGTCATCGGCCCCAACGGTGCCGGCAAGACCACATTATTTCGCATGATCACCGGCAGTGAGCAACCCGACTCCGGCACGATTCGCCTCGGTGATACAGTGAAAATCGCAAGCGTTGAGCAATCGCGTGACAGCCTCGACGACAGCAAGACTGTTTGGGAAGAAATCTCCGACGGCCTGGATCTGATCAAGGTTGGCAACTACGAAACATCGTCACGCGCGTATGTTGGGCGCTTCAATTTCCGCGGCTCCGATCAACAGAAAAAGGTCGGCGTGCTATCCGGCGGCGAACGCAATCGCATTCACCTGGCGAAAACATTGAAATCGGGCGGTAACCTGTTGTTGCTGGACGAACCGACCAACGACCTCGACGTCGAGACACTACGGGCTCTCGAGCAGGCGTTGCTGGAGTTTCCGGGATCGGCTATCGTCATTTCACACGATCGCTGGTTCCTCGACCGCATCGCCACGCATATTCTCGCGTTCGAGGGCAACAGTGAAGTTGTCTGGTTCACGGGCAACTACGCGGACTACGAAGAGGACAGAAAACGTCGTCTCGGGTCTGATGCAGACAACCCACATCGTATAAAATACAAACGGCTCGGGACATAGTACTCCGTCAAGGTGATATTGACGGAGTACTGGCCCGGACCAGGAGACCGCCGTTGAATATTCTAATTGCCGCAGGTGCAGTCTTGATACTGATCGCTTTGCTTTTTCTGCGGTCAACAGTGCGTCACTTGCGTCGTGGACGCTTGCTCCGGGCGGGCGGCTCTGCCACGTTCTGTGTGGCGACGGCAGCACTAGGCACTGTGGGGGCCCTGCTGTTTGTCAGCTACCTCGGCTACGAGCGATTGACTGCCGAACAACTCGTCGGCGTCATCGAGTTCTCACAGAAATCTCCGCAAGAGTACACGGCCCGCCTGATGGTTGACGGTGAAATCGATCGTCTGTTGATCCTCCGCGGTGACGAGTGGCAGCTCGACGCCCGCGTCATTACCTGGAAACCACCCGCGACTATTCTCGGACTGGAGCCGGTGTATCAGCTCGAACGATTGAGTGGTCGCTATGCATCGGTCGATCGGGAGCTCACGGCACCACGAACGGTTTATGCACTTGCCGAGGAGCGACCGCTGGATCTTTGGAGCCTGGCACGCAAATTCCCGACATTGACTCCTGGCATCGATGCTTTTTACGGTACCGCTACCTACGTACCCATGGCGGACGGCGCTCGATATCGAATCACCCTGAGTCGTGACGCGCTATTGGCCCGCCCGATCAACGATCGTGCCCGCCGGGCTGTCGGCGCCTGGGGGCAGGTGGCACAATGAATCCGAGATTATGTAAATGGTTTGGGGCAGCTACGAGCGCTTCATGCATACTGATCAGGCTGATTAAAATCGCACCCAATAATCAAGAGTGGCTATGACAATCATTCTGGACAGGGATCAGGGGCTCCTGGCAGAAAATGACGAGCAGTTCGGACTCGAGTGCCCGTATTGTGGTGTCTATGCGCACATGCGCCCGCAATCCGTGCCCGATGCTGCGCCGCTTCTCGATGCGAAACCCAAACATGTCGGACTCGTATATCAATGCGACGCATGCCAGGCGCCGGTATTCCTGCGCTTTGCCGTCAAACAATACGGCGAACATCGCCTGGAGTTATACCGCAATTTCGTGGAACTCGAACGACCAAAAGAACGCTTCGCGTTCTCCTATTTGCCCAATCGCACCGAGACCCTGTTTCGCGAGGCCCTCGCCTGTTATTCCGGCAATAATTTCAACGCATTCGCGTCGATGTGCCGCCGCTCGGCCGCGAGCGCATTTGCCGCGCTGGGTGAAGGCGGCAAGCTGCAGGCGTTCGAGGAGATCATGGTTGCGCAGAAAATCGTCGGCATTGATGACGACAGCTTTGCACCGATAAAGCGCATACTTTTTGATTCCGGCGAGGACGAGGAGCTACCGCTCCTGAACCGTTCGCAGGCGGGCATCCTGCTTGAAGTTCTCAAGGACATGTTCTATCAATGCTTCGTGCGCCGGGGCAAGCTGGCACGCGCAATCAAAGTCCGGCGTTTCTTCGTACAGGAAAGTAACAACGACCTGCAATCCACCGCGTAAGCAAGATCGCCCGCATGTCTCGATCCCGCTTGACGGGAGCGGGATCGAGACATGCGGGCAATTCGATATTGCCGACTCAGCCGATCGCAACGCGGGCGTTTCTGAACATCCGCAGCCACGGACCGTCATTTCCCCACTCGCGAGGATGCCATGAATTCTGCATCGTGCGTGCGACCCGCTCGGGATGCGGCATCATGATCGTGACACGACCGTCTTCGTTCGCCAGACCGCAAATTCCATCGAGCGATCCATTTGGATTCGCCGGATATTGATCCGCGACATCACCGTAGTTATCGACATAGCGCAGTGCAATGGTATATGACGCCATGTAACGATCCGAGTCACTGCTGAAGGCGACGCGGCCTTCTCCGTGCGATGTTGCTATGGGAATTATTGAGCCGGCCATGCCATCCAGGAATATTGACGGACTTTCCAGGACCTCGACAAGACTCAGGCGCGCCTCGAACTGCTCGGACTTGTTGCGCAAAAATCGCGGCCAGTTTTCTGCCCCTGGTATCAATTCACGCAGGAGCGACAACATCTGACACCCATTACAAACTCCCAGCGCGAAAGTATCATTGCGCGCGAAGAATTCGGCGAACTGATCTCGCGTTCGCGAGTGGTAAAGAATCGATTTGGCCCAGCCGCCACCGGCTCCAAGTACATCACCATATGAGAATCCGCCACACGCAACAAAACCCTGGTAGTTGGCGAGATCGTCGCGCCCGCTCAACAGATCGCTCATGTGAACGTCAATCGCGTTGAATCCCGCGCGCATGAACGCCGCTGCCATTTCGTACTGGCTGTTAACGCCCTGTTCGCGAAGCACCGCAACACGAGGTCTCGACGTGCCACGATAAGGACGTCCGATATCGTCGTTGACATTAAACGTCAAAAACACATTAAGCCCTGGATCGTCGTCGTCGAGAATACGATCAAATTCTTCGCGGGCGGTGGCTGGATTGTCGCGCAACGCCTGAATCCTGTAACTCATCTCAGACCACTCTCGCTGCAGCTCGGAGCGCCGCAACCGCAGCACGACACCGTCGTTGTTACGAATCGTCAATATTGCGTTGTCCTCCACGCGCCCGATTGCTGTCGCTTTGGCGCCGATTCGATCGAGAATCATCTGCACCTGCATGAGCTTTTTCTTCGCAACCTGCACGACGGCGCCGGCCTCCTCATTAAACAAAGCTGCCAGCAATTCCTGCCCGGAACCGCTCAGTTGCAGCGACACACCGAGGCGACTGGCGAACATCATTTCGGCAACTGTTGCGATGAGCCCACCGTCGCTGCGGTCGTGGTATGCCAGCAGCATATTGCGTTCATTGAGTTCCTGGATCGCTGCAAAAAAATTCTTAAGCAGCTCGGGACTGTCAATATCTGGTGTATCGCCGCCCACGCGGCCATAGGCCTGCGCAAGACACGAGCCGCCCATACGATTCTTGCCCAGCCCAAGATCCAACAACAGCAGGTAACTCGGTTCCTCGAGCGCGCGCAGCTGCGGCGTAAGATGTTCGCGCACGTCGGTAACCGGCGCGAAGGCAGAGACGATCAACGACACGGGCGAAACGACCCGAAAGTCGCCCTGCTCCTCTGTCCAACTCGCCTGCAGCGACAACGAGTCCTTGCCGACCGGGATCGCGATGCCCAGATCACGACACAACTCGTCGCCAACGGCTTTGACCGTGTCAAACAGATTCGCATCCTCGCCTGGATGACCGGCCGCCGCCATCCAGTTTGCCGACAGCCGAATCTGGTGGATGCCATCGATCGGTGCCGCCGCAATATTCGTTATCGATTCGGCAACGGCCATGCGCCCGGACGCTGGTGCGTTAAGGATCGCAAGCGGCGTTCGCTCACCCATTGCCATCGCCTCGCCCGTGACACTTTCATGGCCTGTAGCTGTGATTGCAACGTCACTGACGGGCACTTGCCAGGGCCCGACAAGCTGATCACGTACGCTCAGTCCACCCACCGTGCGATCGCCGATGTGAATCAGGAATGACTTATCGGCAACAGCCGGGAATCGCAACACGCGGAGCACAGCCTCGTGCAGCTCGATACCGGACAGATCGAGGGCAATTTTTGGTTGCGGTACACGTACCACATCACGCGTCAACCTGGGTGGATTGCCCAACAACATCGCCATCGACATATCCACCACACGATTGTCGAAATCGCTGTCGCTGACAACCAGCTGGCCATCATCAGTCAACGTGCCAATAACCGACAACGGGCAGCGCTCACGGTTACACAATCTTTCGAATTCTCCGATGCGATCATCGGCGATGATCAGAACATAGCGTTCCTGCGCCTCGTTGCACCACAGAGCCATCGGCGACATGCCGCGTTCGGCATTCGCAACATCACGCAATTCAATTCGGGCACCATGCTTGCTGTGATCGACTGCTTCCGGAACCGCGTTCGACAATCCGCCAGCACCGACGTCGTGAATAAGCAGAATCGGATTTTCGTCGCCCATTTGCCAGCAACGATCGATCACTTCCTGTGCACGACGCTGAATCTCTGCATTGCCGCGCTGCACGGACGCGAAATCGAGATCCTCGCTGCTTGCGCCGCTCGCGAGGCTGGACGCCGCACCGCCACCCAGACCGATCAACATTGCCGGACCACCGATTACTACAATTCTCGCGCCTACAGGCACATCAATTTTTTTCGCGTGTTGCGCGCGCACGTTGCCGACGCCACCCGCGATCATGATGGGCTTGTGATAGCCACGAATTTCATTGTCAGGCAACCCGGGCAGACGGCTCTCGAAAGTGCGGAAATAACCAAGCAGATTGGGCCGCCCGAACTCGTTGTTGAATGCCGCACCGCCAATCGGGCCGTCGATCATGATCTCCAACGGCGTCGCCATACGCTCGGGATGCGGAAAATCAGTCTCCCAGGGTTGTTCGAAACCCGGAATGCGCAGGTGCGACACCGTGAACCCCGTGAGCCCGGCTTTGGGTGTGGCGCCGAGGCCAGTCGCACCCTCATCTCGAATTTCTCCCCCCGAACCCGTCGCCGCGCCTGGAAATGGAGATATCGCAGTCGGATGATTGTGTGTCTCGACCTTCATCAGGATGTGCACAGGCTCATCGAAATACCGATACTCCCGGTCAGGTCCAAATGGCATGAGCCGCATTCCTTGCCAACCTTCGATAACCGCAGAATTGTCGGTGTATGCCGAGATGACGCCGTCGGGGCTCGCCTCTGTCGTCGACCGAATCATGCCAAACAGCTGCTCATCCTGCGCTTTGCCATCAATTACCCAGCCTGCATTGAATATCTTGTGCCTGCAGTGCTCGGAATTTGCCTGGGCAAACATCATGAGCTCGGCGTCGGTCGGGTCCCGACCAAGCTTCGTGTAATTGTCGACGAGATAATCGATCTCGGCGTCGACAAGTGCGAGACCAAGATCTGTGTTCGCCGTCGCAAGCGCCACGCGACCACCTTGCAGCACCGGAACCGTCGTCAGCGGTGCCGGCTCATGTGCTGCGAATAGTGCACGGGCTTCTTCCCCGTTCTCCAGCAGGGCCTCGGTCATGCGATCAAACAGCAACGCACCCAGTGCTTTGACTATTTTGTCGCTGACTTTACCCCTGAAGTGCAGGCCGTAACATATGCCGCGCTCAATTCGATCAACCGCGTCGAGATCGCAAGCCAGTGCGATATCGGTCGCCTTGCTCGACCAGGGTGATATCGTTCCAGGCCGCGGCACCACGTAAATCGTAGCCGCCCCCTTACCCAGCGCGCCAGGTTTTTCTCCGGACAGCAGCAACGCGTTCAGACGTTGTTTTTGCTCTTTGGACAATGGCGAGTTAAGGACGACGAAATAGCTGTAGCGCGCACGTATCGATTTGACGAGCGACTCTTGTCGTTGCAGAGCCCGCAGGAGTTTTGCCAGGCGGAAATCTGACAGGGCGAATTGCCCGGGCAACTCCAGCATGTCGACGAGGTTCTGAATCCCGAGATCAGTTGCAGGTTTCGACAAGCGGGTAGGACCTTAGAAGTGGGTGCCGGGAGATGAACGCGATGATACAAGAACCCATCTCATAATTCCGCATGGCCGCGAAGCGGACTCTGCGGATTTATGAGATGGGATCTACACCATGTAGGAGCCGATCATGGTCGCTGATTATTTCTTGGAATCTCCTGGCGTGTAGATCGGCATCGGAAACTGAGCAACGTTACTTCCCTTGGCTTTGCTGATCTTGCTCGTACCCTGTTTATCGACCTCATCGATACGAATGATCGAGTGCATCGGCAGATAGGTCCGTGTCACGTGCTCAAACTCAGTCTTGATTTTTTCCTCGGA
>JADFKA010000080.1 GCA_022565135.1 Pseudomonadota bacterium | reverse complement strand
GCCGCGGTATTTTGGATTCGTCATCGGCGGGTCCCTGCCGGTGACATTGGCAACCAACTGGCTGACCGCAGCATGGGATCAGTGCGTCGGATTGCATGAAGTAACGCCGGCGGCATCGACGCTGGAGCAAGTTGCGATCGAATGGATGATCGACCTGTTCGGACTGCCCGAAGCAACTGGGGCCGGATTTGTAACGGGCGCCACTGTAGCCAATTTCACGGCGCTCGCCGCAGCGCGACACCGCGTTTGCATGGATGCCGGCTGGGACGTTGAGGGCCTCGGTCTCACTGGCTCGCCGCCAATTAGTGTGCTGGTCGGCGAGGAAGCTCACCCGACATTGACCAAATCCCTGGGCTTGCTCGGACTGGGTCGTAATCGCGTCGTGCGAATGCCGGTGGATGGCCAGGGACGCATCATTGTGTCGCAGATACCGGCTGTCGAGGGACCAACGATCGTCTGCACCCAGGCAGGTAACGTGAATACAGGTGCATTCGATCCGATCGGTGAGATCTGTGCCGCTGTCAGACCTGCCGGCGCCTGGGTGCATGTGGATGGTGCATTCGGGCTATGGGCCGCCGTATCGCCGCAATACCGGCATCTGACTGAGGGCGTTGGTCAGGCCGATTCGTGGGCCACCGATGCGCACAAGTGGTTGAACGTTCCCTATGACAGCGGTCTTGCATTCGTCCGGCGGGCAGAGGACCTGAAGGCGGCGATGTCAATCACAGCCGAATACCTGTTAACTGAATCGGAGTATCGCAATCCATCTGACTATACGCCGGAACTGTCGCGGCGCGCCCGCGGTGTCGATGTGTGGGCCGCATTGCGATCACTGGGTCGCAGCGGACTTGTTGAGCTGGTCGACCGCTGCTGTCGCCACGCGCGTCGATTTGCGGCAGGTTTCACTGACGCAGGTTTTGAGATCCTCAATGATGTTGTGTTGAACCAAGTTCTCGTTGCATTTGGCGACGATGCAACAACCCGGCGTATCATCGACGAAATTCAGCGAGACGGAACCTGCTGGTGTGGCGTGACGGTCTGGCAGGGCAAGACGGCCATGCGCATAAGCATCTGCAACTGGTCGACTACGGACGCCGACGTCGAGGTGAGTCTGAAAGCCATGACCGCGATCGCGAGTCGGACGATTTAGAGGAGCAAACGATGCCGAGACGCTTGTTTGACGACAATATGTACCGGTTCGAGTCGCCGCAGCCCAGTTACTGGGAGGCGACAGCGGGCCGCAGTCATTTTGACGACGCGCCACTCGATAATAATGAATCCTGTGATGTCGCCATCATCGGCGGCGGCTACACAGGACTTTCGGCCGCCCTGCACCTGGCTCGCGAGTACGATATTGATGTCCGTGTCCTCGAGGCAGGTCACATCGGTTGGGGGGCATCCGGTCGCAATGGCGGATTTTGTTGCGTGGGCGGCACCGGTGTACACAGGCAGGACCTGGTGCGCATGTTCGGTCTGGATAAAGTGCGCGAATACTATGCGTCACAGGTGGCTGCCGTCGAGCTCGTCCGGGATCTGGCCGCAGACGAGGGCATCGAATTCCAAGCCTACGGCCGTGCTGAAGTCGAGGTGGCGCACACACCGAAAGCGTTTAAGCGTTTGCAGAATGATTTCGAACTGCTCACGAACAAGCTCGGTCTGCAAGCTGAAATAGTGTCGGCTGAGGAATGTCGCGAGCGCTACTATGACTCAACCGAACAATACGGGGCGCTGATTACCAGGCCGGCATTCGGTCTGCATCCTTTGCGTTACTGTCTCGGGCTCGCGGGCGCTGCCAACCGCCACGGTGCGAGACTGCATTCGCACAGCCAGGTCATCGAGTGGTCAAAGGATGACGACGGCCGACACCGGCTAAGCACGCAGGGCGGCACCCTGACGGCACACAAGGTCATTTTCGCCTGCAACGGATTTATACAGGAACAACTGCGATCCGAATTCTTCGGGCGAACGATTCCCGTGATTAGCGCAATTATAGTGACGCGTCCATTGACCGGAGATGAACTGGCTGCGCATCGCTGGAGCACCGAAAATCCTGCGATCAACTCACGTCGGATTCTCAACTATTTTCGCGTGTTGCCCGATAACCGCTTCCTGTTTGGCGGCCGTGGTGACGTTCGCGGCACGCCCACGGGCGAACAACAGACCTATATGCAACTTAAACAGACGTTGCGGCAAGTCTGGCCCCACTGGCGGCATGTTGACATCGACTACCGATGGCATGGGCTGATTTGCATGACTGCGACGATGTGCCCGTCAATCGGTCGGCTAGATGACGATGGCAGCATTTTCTTCGGCTTTGGTTATCACGGCAACGGCGTGGATACGGCAACGTGGGTGGGCAAGCAGTTGGCCGACTGGATCGGAAAAGGCCGAGAGCCCGAAGGACTCCCGGCCATCATCCGCGGTCTTAGCAGGAAATATCCATTTCCCGCATTACGCATGAGCTATCTGAAATTTGGATTATTCGTATCCAGGCAGCTCGATCGCTTTGGCTGATCAGAACTTGTAAACGAAACCGAGTGAAATTACCGGCCACGCTTTGAAATCACTCATCTCATCTTCGAGCTGCTGGCGTTCCACTTCGAGCATGGCCAAAAATCCAGCATCCTGAGCGAGCAGTCCACTAGCCTCGAGCGTTACCTCGGGCTCACCCTGCCAGAGTACACCCAGGTCAAAGTTCAAGCCGACCTTGCCTGCCAGGGTAAAGTCGAAACCAATGCCAAGGTAAGGTGCAGTACTGCCGAATGAAGTGACGCTTGTCAGCGTGCCAATGCCGGCACTGGGATACGTGACGCCACCGATATCGAGGTCAACACCGTCGTCATTGGCCATTATGAATTCATTGCCGTTCGAGTAAACACCCGCCGTGATGCGCATAGGACTTATCGGGAAGTGGAAATTCCCCGTCACGTAATAAGTGTCAAGCACCAGCGTGGCATCGTAGGGGATGCCAGCCCGTGAACCGTTGTCGTTATAATCATAAGAATTCGCACCGACGCGCACGTCCAGGAACGGCAGTGGCTGCCAGCTGGCTTCAACGCCCAGTCCCAATGTGCCGACCTTGAAGCCGATGCCGAAGTCGTTATCGGCGTTGGCGATGCCAGTTGCCAGGAGTGCCAGCGCGAGAAAGCCGGCCTTGCTGTGAGAAATGTTCATGAATCACCCGTTTGCCCAAACGATTGTGTGTGCGTGTACGGTAAACGGCCGCATCATTGGATTCCGTGAGACGCATCACAGGGCAAGCAGATTGAACAGACGACAGCGCTTCGGTATTAGGTTAAATATCAACTAAATGCGGTGATTCGGCAGGTGCTGATGGGCGCTGACGGCGTTACCGTGACATCGCGCAGACAGCGCGGCAAATCAAACTGACATTCAACAAGGAGGTTGAATCATGCGGGAACTGACAATGCAGGAAATCGCGTACGTGGCAGGCGGCGACGGATCGTGTTCTGCTGACGGAAATAGCGGCGGCGGCAATACCTTCGGTGGTATTTCAGATGTGAAATCCTTCGCCGACGATATGATAGCAATCTACGAAGGACTCGTTGCGGTGACATCGCACATCATTGAGCGTGTCGCCAATGCATTCTGATCAACTCTGGGTACGGGGTGCATCTTGCACCCCGGCCCTTGTGACCAGCCAGGCGATTACCCCAAATGACACCATCAAACCGAGCAGGTAGGCAACACCCAGGCCAAGCATCGGCGTGTCACCGATCGGCGGGTTCCAGTTGCCCTGCACGCAGCGCCAGTCGAACTGTATCAACCCGTCGTAGGTCGCGTGCGTAATGGTCGTCGTCCACAGGATCCGGGTGTTGGCGAACTGCATGGCGAAGACGATGCCGAAGATGAACACGAACGGTATCGAGGCCGGCGTGTGGAAAGCCGCAAACAGCAATGCTGAGACGATGATCGCGAACCAACGCCCTCGATCCATGAGTGTCGACTGAATCAGGCCGCGATTGATAACCTCCTCGATGACGGGGACGAGGCCGATAGCGACAAGCAAGCCGAGCAAGAAAACGTGGGCGGGTGGACAGCCGAACGAGACCAGCGGCCCGACGATCGCTGCGGGGTCGCTGTTGGTCAACAATCCGAATGCAATCGAGCCCAGTAGCTGACACCAATACGCGACCCGAGCCAGCACGCCGATCGCGATCGCAGTCAATACCAGGCGCATGTCGAGGCGCCGAAAGCTGAACAGCTCGAGCAGGAAGGCCTTGTGCACTTTGAGTATCGGATACAGCATGCCGGCAAGCAGTAACGGCACGACGAGATAGCTCAGGTCTTTGGCAAACGCTGTCTCGATTCCGCGTTCACGCAACCTGATTTGTATTAGCGCGCGGACGACCAAGACGAACGCCTGGATAAGCAGGATCGCCGCAATCGGTGCACGAATTGACTGCAATGGCAGCATGGTTTGTCGTTGGCGTCAGGGCTGCACAGACTAGCGCCGGACAAATGT
Source organism: Pseudomonadota bacterium (assembly GCA_022565135.1). GTDB lineage: Bacteria > Pseudomonadota > Gammaproteobacteria > Steroidobacterales > Woeseiaceae > UBA1847. The sequence goes on along the minus strand of JADFKA010000080.1, from coordinate 3,128 downwards.
CGTCACGAGGCTAAAAACGGCGCAGTTCAGCAAGAAATGGTCAGACCAGGCTGGGCTCGATCATCTTGTCGCGACCGTACTTGAGAAAAATTGCGGCACGCGCATCCGGGTCGATATTGACGTTATCGAGATCGCCTTGTATGTGCGGCAATGCGAGCAACCGCTTGTCCATGACCCGAAACCAGAGCCATGGCACGTAAGCCAGAACGTAAACTCCAAAATATCCGCTCGGCAATTCGGGCGTGCCGTCGATATGTCGCAGCGACTGGTAGCGGCGCAATGGATGGGCGTGGTGATCGGAGTGCCGCTCGAGGTGCAGCAGTGTCAGGTTGCTGACGAGATGATTGCTGTTCCATGAGTGGTGAGGCTCGCAACGTTCGTACGCTCCATCCGCCGCTTTTTGCCGCAGCAAACCATAGTGCTCGATGTAATTGGCACTCGTCAGTTGCCACCAGGCGAATAGATGGTGGACGAGCAGGAATGGAATCACGACCCAGCCGAATAAGATCAACAGCCCGATGTTCATGCCGGCTGTCAGTGCGTATGCCTGCAGGATCTGGTTATGCGGATGCCAGGCAGATTTGCCGCGGTTAGTAAGGCGTTCTTTCTCGATCGCCCAGGCTTCTACAAATGCGCCTGGCATCTCGCGCCGGGCGAACTTGTAAATACTCTCGCCCATGCGTGCACTCGAGGGATCACCTGGAGTCGATACATTGCGGTGATGACCTAGATTGTGATCAATCGTGAAATGACCGTAAGCGGGCACGGCGAGAGCGATTTTCGCCAGGCACTTTTCGAGCCGCGAATTTTTATGTCCCAGTTCATGTCCGGTATTAATTGCCAGACCCGACGCAAGACCGGTGCTCAGTGCCAGACCAAGTATTCCCCACCAGCTCAACGCTTGTGTGGCGGCGTACCCCGCGACGCCAAACAAGACGATGACATGCAGCGGCACGATACTGTAGGTCAACCAGCGGTAGTACCGATCCTGGTCCAACTGCATGACAAATAGATCGGGTGGATTGCTGCGATCCTCGCCAATGGCCCATTCGAGAATCGGCGCAAACCCGTAGGTTATCAACAGCGGCAACCAGATCCACAGTTCGTTGCCCGTCAGCGAGAACAGCGCAATGCCGATGCATGGTTGCAGCGGGTACAGCGCTGACATCGCCCAAAGCCAGCGCTTGCGATCGATGTAGTGTGTGGCCTCGCCTTCCGGCGAGGTCGCCGTGTAGCCTTTCATACCATGTGCCCTAAGTTTTGCGGCCGCTTGCCGCTTATGTGAATTATCGCTCTTTCGGTCAACGCGCTTCAATCAGCCTGGCGGTGACTCTGCGACTCGCGGATGTCGGAAAGTTATACAGTTTGGCGTGCGAGTGACGTTAACATTTTCAAAAACATGCGGTAAATCAACAGGTTCGAAAATTGGTACAGTAATTGCTGGCGCATTGCAGATGGGTGGTTCCGATTGATCGGCCCGCGTGGAAAAGTTGTATTGGCCAATCGTGTTGCAGACCCGGTAGAATAGCAAAAATCGCCGTAGCTACTACAGCGGGACCGTTGGGGATATTTTCGATTGCGGCGCGGTCTAAATAAGAGGAACAAGGGAGTCCGATGCACATGGAATTGAATGAGGCTGTAGTCGATCAGAGGGCGGAAGAAGACAGGCGCACGTTTTCATGGCGGACGGTTTTCTTCGGCTTCACGCGTTCCCGGCGACACAGCCCGCGTCGCGAGGACGAACCCGAGGTTATATTTCTGGATTGGCATCATCCCTGGCTGTTCTTTCTCGCGGTCGGCACGATGCTCATGAGTTCTCTGGATGCTTTCATGACGCTGCAATTGCTGGATCGCGGCATGGTTGAAATCAATCCAGTCATGGCGGCCGTCCTGGGCCAGGGAACAACTATGTTTGCTGTCAGCAAGATGACAATGACCGGCACGGGCATCCTGGCCCTGGTGTTTCTCGCCAAGGCACGATTCCTCAATCGTTTCCGCACCGGCCTGTTCCTGACCCTGTTTTTCAGTATCTACGCGTGCCTGATTTGCTACGAATTCGTGTATCTGATTAACACCATGTAGCAACGGTTGCATTCCTAATATCAGTGGCTTGGGCTAAACTAACGCCCTACGCGCGCCGTGCCTGTAGCATCCCGGAGTAAGAACGGCGTGCCCCTGATAGTCTGACGATTAATGAGCGAATCCCTGCAGGAACAATACGCTTCGACACCGTTGTTTGGTGCCAACGCGAGCGCTGTGGAAGCGATTTACGAGCGATTCCTCGGTGATCCTGCGTCGGTGCCGGATGGCTGGCGCGACTATTTTGCGTCGCTCGGTGCCACCGACACCGAGATCGTCCATTCGACAATTCGCGACGAGTTACTGGCGGGAGCGCGCAGCCGTCGCCGCGTGCGTAGTGGCAAGGCGTCGGGAGATCGAGCTACTGTGTCCTCGCGAGAGAAGCAGGGATTGGTATCGCGATTGATCCAGACTTATAGTCTGCGCGGTCATCAGATTGCCGACATTGATCCTCTTGGCCTGATGGAGCGACCTGTTCCAGGTGTTCTCAAGCTCGACTACATGGGGCTGACCGAGGCTGACATGGACACCGAGTTCTACACGGGCGGCCTTGAACGCAGCGGTACTGAGCGCATGAAGCTGCGCGACATTCTCGCGCTGTTACGATCCATTTACTGCGGCGCGGTGGGCGCCGAATTTGCACATGTCTCGCGTGCCCGGGAGCGAATCTGGCTACGCAAGCGCTTCGAAGTGGGTGTCGTGGCCGATGCCTTGTCGAATGAAGAACGCCTGTGGATTCTCGATCAACTGACGAGCGCAGAGGGTATTGAGCGGTATCTGCACACTCGCTATGTCGGGCAGAAGCGATTCTCGCTCGAGGGCTGCGAAAGCCTGATTCCGATGCTCGACGACCTTATTCAACAGGGTGGTGTGGCGGGAATTCGCGAAATCGTGATCGGTATGGCGCACCGCGGTCGCATTAACGTGCTCGTCAACGTGCTTGGTAAATCGCCCGAAGAGCTTTTCGAGGAATTCGAGGGAAATTATGACGTCGACGAGCTCAGTGGCTCGGGAGATGTCAAATACCACAAGGGTTTTTCGGCGGACAT
>JADFKA010000079.1 GCA_022565135.1 Pseudomonadota bacterium | reverse complement strand
CTGACGCCGGTTCGACCTGTTTGCCATTATGCAGTTTGCTTAAGCAATCGTCTTATCGTGACTCCTCTTCTCCGTGCACTGGTCGATATCGTTTACCAGTGTGGCACCTAGATGCCGTTTAGCGGAGGAGAAGTCCATACCATTGCTTTGATTTGCGATTTCAACCGGTCCGGGTTCATTGCTTGAGCATTTGGCACACGTGTTCAAACGTCGCAGCGACTCGCTCCCAGTTGTACTCGGCTTTAATCAACGCTCGCGCCGCATTACCCATCCGCAGGCGCATGTCGCTCGCATCGGCCAAGCGCATTATCGCTTTGGCAAAATCGTCAATGTTGCCGTTCGACACGATCAAACCGGTTTTTTCATGCACCAGTATTGCTGATGAGCCCTCGAACGACACGGTGGGCAAAGCAGCCGCCATGTAATTCAGTAATTTCTGCGGTATGCCCGGGCACACCGTTCGCGGATTTGTCGCGATGTCAGCCGATGCAAGAATGCTTGGCAACTCGTTGAACTCGCCAGAGAGCACTGTGATCCCCTCTTCCTCGGGATTTGCTATGCCCATCGCAGCCAAAACCTCGTCGGCTTCGCGCGAAGCAATGATCAGCTCGATATCCTGTCGTTGCCGACGAATTATGCGGTATGCCGCAATCAGGAAATCGAAGCCCTGGTAGCCGCTCAGATTGCCTGCGAAGACCACACGCACGGACGACGATTGACTACCCGAATTAGACGTTCTGATGAATGTCTCATATTCGACACCGTTCGTTGCCGTAACGATTGGTAGATCAGGTCGGGATCGCGACGCATAGAAGGTTGTTATCTCGTCCGACACGCCAATAACGGCGTCGGCAAGACGAAATAGATGGCTGTCGAGAACTGAACCGAGCCAACTTACGAGCCAACTGAGGGAACTTGGAAAGTAGTAACTCAGCTCGGAACCGAGCAGAGTGTGCGAATCAAATACGATTGGCGCGCGAACGCCAGCACGACGACGCGCGATAGATGCCACGAGCAGGCCCTCGTAGTGATGCGCATAGATTACATCGAACGATTCATGCTCGAGCAGTTCGCGAACCTTTGTAACAAGTCGCGGATTCATAAAAAAAAGCTTCGCGACGCTGGGGCCTGCACTGGTTTTGCTGTAACCGCGCACGCCTTTCGAGCGTTCGATTCGTAAATTTGTCTCTATGCTCTTGTCAGCGATTGGAAACGCAGCAACGCAGATATCGTGACCGTGCGATGCCAACGCTTGGCTAACACGCAGTGTGCGCGCGGGTGTTCCGCGACCCAGTGGCAACGGACCGGCGGCTATGACCAGTATTTTCATAGGTGTCGATCCTAACCCGGATAACTTGAGCATACCGCGCCTTCTTCTAACCGTATTTTCGAGGCCATGATATATAGTAGGAGCAGTGTGTATAACGACGGGATCTGCTAGTCAAAAACTATGATGTTGTTCCGACGAATCCTACGTTACATATTTGCGTTTAACCTCAGCAAGAGGTTGTTCAACGCGCTATTGCCTCGGTTTATGCGGCGCAAGATCGCGTCCAGCCTGGACCTTGATACCGGACCCTTCAACCGGCCGATCGACGATTTAGAACTGATTCCCATCCAACCGGATAGCTACCTTGCGGTCTACTTCAAGCGTTACGGCACGGACATCGGCCCGGGAGTATCTTTGTATGTTTTCGAAAATGAAATCCTACGTTTCGACTGTTTCGGCGGTGATCACGGTCACTACCACTCGCTGCCCTGCCTATCGACCTTTCCGGGTAACGAACGCAATGACTTTTCGACGGATTCGATCGAAGCACAAATTGATCAGGCTCTCGCAGAAATCACCGGGAACTACATCGCGCACCTAGCCAGACATTTCCGTCGCCGCATTCGCGAATTCAGATTCGATCAGGCGCAGCTTGGGGTGGCTGTCTCCGCGGCGCGCAGCAGGATGTTGATCGCAGAACTATCGTCTAACGAATAGGCACACGACCCATCTCGCGCCTCTCGAAAAGGTACAGCAAGCCGCCGAAGCCACTCAATAGTATCCCTGTCACACGCAGTAGAATAGCGACCGCAGCAGCCTCGGCCGGTTGCAGTCCGCCGGCTACAAACACAAGTACGAACACGCCTTCGACCACACCAAGCCCATTGATCGAAATTGGCACTGCCGTTACGGCGTAGACAACCGGAATCAGAGTAATGACCAGAAGCGGTGAAATAGTCAAATCAAGAGCGAGAAAACCACAATAGCTGCTAATCGCCCAAGTCACGTTGAAAAGGATTGTGATCAAGGCGGCCCGTATTAGTAGGCTGCGGTGACCCGCAAGCTTTCGCAGGCTGCTGGCAAGCTGAGAAAAAAACTCTCGCACTCGTCCTTCGTGCAGTTTCTCAACACACCGCTCCATTATGTGGCTTGGCCAATTAGTCGCCAAAAGAAGCAACGCGATCACCGAACAGACCAGCCCGACAACTGCAACCAGACCAAGGATAAGCCACATGCTCTTCCAGGCCCATGCCAGACACGCGATTGACGTGTATAAGCCGAGGCTGACAAGCGCAACGACACGGTCCAGGAGGACGCTGCGCGCGACTGCCATCTTGCTGTTGCTGAAGTCACGAGACTCGATGACGCGAAAAATATCACCTCCGATCGAACCTGGCAGCATGTTGGCGAAGAACCGTGACATCCAAATACGGCGGAACAGGCGGTACGTTTCGGTCGTAATGTCCTCGAGACTGAGAAACATTTGCCAACGCCGTGCTTGAATCCACAGGCTACCAGCATACGGAACTACCCGAACTGCTAACCAGAACCACAGCACATTTGAAAAAGCTGCAACGAGTTCTCGCGGGCCCACCCACCACAGGATCAGCCCAAACGTCACGATCGTAATGACCAGCCGCAGCGCGTTAGCGCAGTGCCAGTTACGCGGTGTCACGTGCTGTCTCGGCAATCTGCCTTAGCTCGCTCACACTCAATTGCGCGGCCCTCAGCGCGCCCAGATTTTCGTCGATCTGTTCCTGTGAGATCATGCCGGGGATCACGGTACTGACACCGTGCACCTGTAGAACAAACTGTATCGCCGCCTGTGCCAGGCTGCGATCAGAACGCACCAAGAATTCGAATTGCTTCGAGCGCCGCTCACGCGAGCGAATCTCGCCGCGGCTGCGTGCCGATTCCTCCGCCAGTGTGCGTCCGGTGTCTGCGGTCAAGAATCCCTGCGCTAAAGGCTCACGCGCAATCACACCGATACCCTTGGCGGCGGCTTGTATTAGGACGCCACCAAGCGCCTCCTGATCGGCTAACGAGACGACGATCTGTATGGCAGACACGCCCGGGTACTTCAGGCATATCAACGCGTCGTTGGCGTTACGGCACGAAATGCCGTAAAAGCGTATTTTGCCTTCCCGCTTGAATCGCTCAAGCACATCAACGAACTGGCCAGCTTCGAGTTCTTGCTGTGTTGGGTTGTAAAGCTGGTAAAGATCGATGTAGTCCGTTCCAAGTCGCTTCAGGCTTGTCTCGAGCGCGTTGCGCAAATGGGTTGGTGAGTAGTCGTATTGTTTCTGTGTGTGACGCAGCAGATTGAAGTAGCGCTTGAATGGTTTTAGCGCTTTGCGAAACGGCACGAGTAGCGAGCGCGAATCGACGACGCTTTTCCAAGCCGGCGTAAAGCGCGAGCCACCCTTCGTCGCAATAATAACCTGGTCGCGACGCCCGCGAATGGCCCGACCGAGCAATTCTTCACTTCGTCCCATACTGTACGCGTCTGCGGTATCAAAAAGGTTGACACCACGGTCCATCGCGATTTGCAGAGTGCGCAAGCCTTCGGCCTCACCGTCGCGATCCAGCACCCCACCCAAGGAAGAACAACCGAAGCCAATTTCCGACACCATAAGGCCGGTCGAACCCAGCATTCGTAGCGCCGGTCTGATTGCGTCTTTTGCAATCAATTTTGGGACTCCATTATTTCGGCCAGTACTCGTCCTTTCAGTTCAGATGGAACTGGCTGTCCAAGGAGGGTCAGCCACGTCGGCAAGAGATCAAAGTGGGATACCGTGCCCATCTGTGCCCTGGCGAGAATGCCCGGCCCGGATGCGATTAGAACGCCATCATAGCGATGGCTCCCGGTCGTCGGCCAGCTCATGCCCTTGCGCCAGCGTTCCACGAACACGTCTCCACTCGAGCAACCCCGTTCCGTCATCATATATGCGGCATCAGACCAGTCGATAATCAGGTCCGGCGCGAACTCGATTGCGGGTCCCGAATACAGCTGCTCCGGCCGCGCCACGCTAGACACGACCGGCTCGCCGGTAATCGGATCCTCGAGCTTGAGTAGAGCATCTTCGACGAAATTCAACAGTTCATTGTATTCTTTGGCCGGCTGAACGATACCGCGCGGATCGCGACCAGAAAGGTTCACGAATATATTGCCCTCCTTGCCGCGCGAAAAAATCCTCGTACTCGACCAATCTAGATCGAGGTGAGTACCCGAACTGGATGCCCAGTTTTTTAGTGATATCGACCAGTTGCTGAGCCCCGACTTCAGCGCCGGCGGCAGTACGCGCTTCACGAACGGCAGTAGCTTGTCGTCTGCGAAATTCTTCAGTCTGAGCAACGGATCGTGCCGTGCCCGCAGCAGCCCTTGCTGCTCGAGCCATCGGTTCAGGTCGATTCCGGAGCGCATCGGACCGGCGCCGCACTCGGAAATTACGAACACGACTGTGTCGCGTCCGGCCGCGCGTACAAGGCGGCCGATCGCGGTATCAAGGTTCTTGTACGCAGACGCGACGACATCACGGTACGGATTATCGATGGCGGCCGCCATGTCGGCCCAGAAGTAATGCTGGGCCATGGCCGCGTCGATGAAGTATACCATCGCAAAATCCCAATCCTGCGCGTTAAGCAGAAAATCAAATGCCTCAGCGCTGCGCGGCGTTTCGATGTCGAAGAGCGTGATGTAATCGTGTTTCGCCCGTCCGCCTGGCGCTGTCGCCTCGGGTGTGTAGTCACCGTGCGCGGCGATCAACTGGTCATACAATTCTGGTGATGTAAAAGTCTCGCGCATCAGCACATTACCCGGCGAACCGCTTACCACTGTACCGTCCAGCTCTGGGAGCGGCCATGTCATCGGCAGGTTCAAATATGTCGATCGCAGTCCTGTGCCGCGCAGGCGCGCCCAAATCGGTGGGGCATTTAGCGACGCAGTCGAAGTCTCATGAAAAACACCGTCCGCACCGCGCTGCCAGTAATCGAAGATACCGTGCTGACCAGCATCGACACCGGTCAGAATGTTGGCCCAGCTATGGGGTGTGAATAATGGAGCCTCTGCGCGCACATGGCCACATGTACCCGTCCCCATCAACGCGGCCATATTCGGCAGCAGGCCTTGTTCGACCCACGGGTCGATCAGGTCACGAGTTGCTTCCTGCAGCGCAATGACTAGTACACGCTTCATGAAGACACTTCCCCGGCCCTGAGAGCGGCGGTGTAGACGTCGACATGTGCGGCGACCGCGGCGCCGACTTCATAGGTGTCAGAAACGTATGCGCGCGCGGCTTGGCCCAATGCTCGCCAGCGGTCGTTTGCTAAGAGCCACTGCAGGCCTTCAGCAAAGTTGTCATGCTGCGCACGAAAACCGAAGCGCGACGCAAAATTATCCGGGTCAACGCGACTCAGGATGGCACAGCCGCAGGCTGCCGCCTCCATGAACGAGCGCGGCAAGCCCTCGCGCAGCGCCGTATTGACGAGCACCCAGGATGGCGCCAACAGTTCGAAAAACCGCGGTGACGCAAACTGATCGATGAAACCAGGCAGCTCGATATTTGGCAGATTCCCATATCGCTGTCGCAGCTTTCGATCATAGCTGTCTGTCCGCGCTTTGCCGATGGCGATGAAATCGACATTTGGAAATTCGACCGCGAGTTCCAGGAACAGCTCTGGCCGCTTGCGCGAGTCCCAGCGTCCTAGGTAACAAAAGGTCGGATTTGCGGCTTTGTCTGCATAGTGGGGCGGCACGCGGATCGGGCTTGGCAGAAAATCAGGTTTCTTGTCCAGGTGGTATTTTTTCTGCGCAAGTGCACGTGAAAAGAAATTTGGGCAATAGACACCGTCTGCAGCCCTGACCGCTTGCGTCACCCACGGATTATTTTCGTATGGAAAACTCAGTAACGTACGATAGTTGCCGTCCCGGATCCACGCCCCCATTTCGATCAGCCAGTCACGCGTCAAGCGAGTGTCCCGGCAGGTGATTATATGTTTGGCCGCCGGCATCGCACGCCGCGCCACGACCGCGGCCAGGGACGGCTCGTGCGAGTGGTAGACATCTGCTGCGAGCGCCCGACAGTGCCGGTATAGGATACGCAGGTTATGCGCCGGGTAAGCGATCACACGCACACCGTCGACGGATTCGTCAGCTGGCTGCGCACCGCGACGCGGCGTCAACACTGTCAAGTCGAATCCGCGTGATGCGAGTTCCGTCGCCAAAAGCCGCGTCGACGTACCGTAGCCCCCATACTTGCCACAGCGAAAGTACTCGCTAACAAGGAAGCACAACTTCATAGGCAACTAATGCTGGGTGATCGCGTGCGCGATCTGCAATTATTCATCGTCCAATTCTCTACTCCGAGGCAGTAAACATTATCATGGGGGCCGGACGAGCTACGAGTCTGGCGATGTTGCAGTTGGTGGAGACGCAAAGACAGATGTGAGTGGCGACGCACCCAAACCCGCAGTCGGGAGTGTCAGAAATTTTGTGTGTGAGCCGGTTCATCAATCGGTCACCACAAATCGGTCTTCGAAGTGTATCGCAGATTGAGCTTTGGCCTGATGCCGGCCATCTGAATAGGAACTATCCGACGATATCGCCTCTTCAACATCCTCCTCTCTAGTGTCAGAGATTAGGTGTTGCATCGACCGGTTGAAATCGCAGCCCAATGCGGTCATTCCAGCAAGGGCTGATAAATCTGGTTCAGGTATCGGCGCGATCGCCTCGCAGAGATCAGGCGAGGTCGAAGCGATCGAGATTCATGACCTTGTCCCAAGCCGCCACGAAATCACGCACGAACGCCTGTTGTGAGTCGTCACTCGCATAGACCTCCGCGATGGCCCGGAGCTGGGAGTTCGAGCCGAAGACGAGGTCGACGGCGGTGGCGGTCCACTTGACCTCGCCCGTGCCGCGATCGCATCCCTCGAACACGTGTTCGGATGTTGAGGACGCCTGCCACTCCGTATTCATGTCGAGCAGGTTCACGAAGAAGTCATTGGTCAACGACTCGGACCGCTCGGTGAAGACGCCGAGTTCGGACTGCCCGACGTTGGCATTCAGGACGCGCATGCCGCCGACGAGCACCGTCATCTCAGGAGCGGTCAGCCCCAGCTTATGCGCCATATCCACCAGCAGCTCCTCCGCCGGTCGCTTGTGTCCGTTTGCAAGATAGTTGCGGAACCCGTCTGCGGTTGGTTCAAGTACGGCAAATGACTCCACGTCGGTCTGCTCTTGTACCGCGTCCGCGCGCCCCGGCGAGAACGGAACCTGCACATCGTGCCCGGCATTCTTCGCCGCCTGCTCGACGGCTGCGCACCCGCCCAGAACGATCACGTCAGCGAGCGAGACCATCTTGCCGTCGGACTGCGAGCCGTTGAA
>JADFKA010000078.1 GCA_022565135.1 Pseudomonadota bacterium | reverse complement strand
ACTGCGCATAATTGCGCAAAACCTGCTTGTTCGCAGCTATATCCCAGGTACGCCGATGCACCGCAGCAAGCCCTCCGACCCCGCCTATTTCAATGCTGCCGCGCGGCTGTTGCGGCGGCTGCACGGCGCTGGAGTCGTGCACAACGATCTCGCCAAGGAGCCAAATATTCTGGTGCGCGACGATGGCTCCCCGGCTTTCATCGATTTTCAACTCGCCTGGTTCGCGACGCGCCGAAGTTACCTGTTTCGGCTGCTGGCACGCGAGGACTTGCGGCATCTGCTCAAGCACAAGCGCACGTATTGTCCGCAAGCGTTGACGCATCGCGAGCGTTCTATTCTCAGCAATCCATCGCTGCTGTCGCGACTGTGGATGCAGTTAGCTAAACCCGTATACCTGTTTATAACGCGAGTGCTGCTGGGCTGGGCTGATCGCGAAGGTGCTGCAGACCGTGGCGATCGAACTTAGGGAACCTCAGATCTATTCATGAACTCGCATCTTGTTTCCAAAATGTCCAGCTTCTGTGTTGCGAATCTTCACAATAGCCCGCTATTACGTGCGATCCGCGCCTTGAATCTGAACATTTTTAATCACAATCTGCTTCGCCCAGAATAAATCTGAGGTTCCCTGGGGAACCTCAGATGATTCGGTATACTGCGCGAGTGGAATACTACCACCAACATAATCTCGTCAATCGCGATGTGGTCGGTGCCGAGCGACGCTTCGGCATTCGTGTGACGTTGCCGCCCGGCGACACCTTGCACAAGGTCCTGGGAAACGACTGGGAGCAACTGCACTGGTACCCCGGCGAGGCAGAGCGTGATCGAGCATTTGAGCAGATGGCAATGCGGCATGGATACTCCCGTGATACCGACAGTCCGACGCAGATACTCGAGAAAATCGTCCGTTAATTCGGCGAGCCAATAAACAGGTAATAGTTGGTCCGACCGTTTTCGCCGAAACCCGCGGCCACGTAGACTGGGCCGAAGTAGGTATCGAACCCCACAAACACGCTGCCATTAATCAACAACGAATCAAATCGGATGTCGGAGTGCGATTGCCACGCATTGCCTGCTTCGACCGAGGCACCGATATACACGGGTACATCAAACAATCCTCCTGACGAACTGCTGACACGCCGATAATAGACAAGCCGGGTCAGGGCCGTGTGCGGCCCACTGATTTCTCCACGCTGCAGACCGGACAGTTGCAAGAATCCGCCAAGCGGGAAGTAATCCTGTACAGCGTCGTATGAGTCCATGGTCGTGACGTAGCCCAGGCCGAATTGCAAGCTGCTCTTACCGCGACTCCAGACTGCAGTGAAATTCGACTCGAACGTGTCAAAATTGTCGTCCGCACCCAGAGCAGGTCGTGACAGGTTCCAGCGCAAATCCGCGCGTACGCCATGCCGGGGAAAATACGCACTATCGAGCGTATCGATGCGCAGACTTGCAAAAAGGCCCCCGGTATCGAAATCGATGTTCGGCAGCGCCGGGTCACCAACCTTGACGCGCGCCTCACCAATGCCTCGATAGGCACCCAATCGTAATTCACCGAACGATCCGATTTCGGCACCGAGATCAATTCCTATCTCGGCTTGCGTAATACGCAGTCTCGCCACGGCATCTTCGGCTACAAACGCGTTTAGATTCGACTGGCGCATTTCCAGGCGCGGCGCGATAAACAGGCGCGAGTTCGATCCGAACGGCTGATAGAACTCGGAAAACAACAGTGGATCCGTGCCTAGTCGAATATCGGTGCGCCACTCGGCACCCTTGTGGTTGATACCGGTCCGAGTCAAGCGAGCCGATACATTAAAAGCCGTCGAGCCCGCAAAATCGTCTTCTACCGATAATCCGAACTTCAGCAGGTCCGGGCCCCAACTCTTGGATATCGCCTCGTACTCAACACCGGTCGTGCCGCCCTCTTCGACCAGTCGATAACTGACCCGTTCATACAAATCGAGGCCATGCAGCCGGTCCGCGCCGGCTGCCAGCCATTTCGTGTTTATCGCGTCGCCGGACTCGATGCCGAGACGCGACTCGAGCAGTTCCGTCGACACCCGGCCATCATGAACAATGCGCACGAACGCCAGGCGTTGATCGTATATTTTTCGAACCTCTCGGCGAGCCACATATTCCGCGTACGCGTCGTCATCGACGCCTAATTTCCTGAGTTTGTCCCCGGCCGCAATGGTCGCATTCGCGCCCGGACCGATCGCTTCGGCAATTTCGCCGAAATTGGTAACAGCGAAATTGCCGAGCTCCGGACTGATCAGGACATCGTCGGACTTGAGCTGCTCAATTTGACGCAGGGTCTCCATGCGGATAAGGACCGTCAGCATCTGCTCGGCAATCGCCACGGCCGACTCGAGATCGTCCGGTGCAAACAGCGGAAATTCGACGTTGACAGCAATGATGATGTCGACGTCCATCGTACGCATGACGTCGATGGGCAGATTGCCCACAAGTCCGCCGTCCACGAGCAGGCGGCCGCCGAGCCGGACCGGTGCTATCAGGCCTGGCACGGATATACTTGCCCGTATTGAGCGTGCCAAATCACCCTGACCCATTACGTACATTTCACCGAGCGCAATATCGGAGGCTATCGCCCGAAACGGTATCGGCAAATCATCAAAATTGGAGATGTGTGAAACGTCGATAGTGAGTTCGCGCAGAATCAGGTCCAGCTTCTGGCCCTGGACGACGCCCTTTGGCAGTAGCAGTTCTCCATCCTTTATGCCGAACTCAAGGTCAATCGGAAATTGTTCATCGTCCTGCTTGCGACGGAAACTGAGATCCGTTCGTCGTGGTGCGTCGGAAAGCACTGTGGCCCAATCCAGCGAAACTACGAGCTCCTCGAGCTCGGCCGCGCTCATACCCGACGCATATAATCCTCCAATAATCGCTCCCATACTCGTTCCAGCAATTGCGTCAATCGGTATGCGCATTCTTTCCAGCTCCCGCAATACACCGACATGCGCCGCACCTCGCGCACCGCCACCTCCCAGTACGAGACCGATTCGCGGTCTTGCCCCGCTCGATGCAGCCGACTCGGTCTCTGCCGTGGCAATTGCTGTTAACATGAGTATTGCTGCCGCAATGAGCATCGGCAGGTATTGATTCGGTCTCGGCACAATCATTGGCAATTCTTCCGTGGGACGATCCAAGCTGATTATAATGGCGCGCTCATGCGGATTGTTGAGATGGCTTCTGGTCAATTACCGAAAAGTGGGCGTTTTGGGGCTAGCCGCCTTTGCTGTGTTACCGATCACGGCACAATCCGCAGTAGCCGAGGATAGCCCCCTCACCGAGATTGTCGTCACCAGCCAGCGGCGCGAGCAGTCACGCCTCTTACACTCAGGAAACATCGCCCGCCTCGACGGCGCCCTACTCGCACGAGTACAGCATCAGCATATCCATGAACTGTTGAGCCGAATTTCGGGAGTCTGGCTGAGTCGCGGCAGCGGCCAGGAACACCTCACCGCCATTCGCTCTCCGGTTTTGACAGGTGCCGGGTCGTGTGGTGCGTTTCTCTTTCTCGAAGACGGTATCCCGATTCGACCCGCGGGATTTTGCAACGTCAATTCGCTGTTCGAAGTCAACACCGAACAAGCGCAATCCATCGAGGTCATTCGCGGACCAGGAAATGCACTGTTCGGCTCGAATGCCCTGCATGGCATTGTCAATGTCCTGATGCCGATGCCGGGACACAGGGATACACCAGAGCTCGCAATCGAAGTCGGCGCCAACGACTATATGCGTACCCGTGCGGAGCTGCCGTTCGATGCTGCTTCGTCATGGCTCGCAGCCGCCGTCTACGCCAACGACGGCGGTTTTCGTGATGATTCAGGTTACCGGCAGGGAAAACTTCATGTGAAGCGCCACTGGAAAATTTCCGGCGGCGACCTGACTACGGCGTTCACGTTCACCGACCTCAATCAGGATACCGCGGGATTTATAATTGGCGAAAACTCGTATAAGGATCCGAACGTTAATCGCAGCAATCCAAACCCGGATGCATTTCGTAATGCCACGAGTCTGCGAACATACGCTATCTGGTCACGGTCAACGCCGCGTTTCGACCTCGATATTCGGCCGTACCTGCGCTTTTCCGAAATGGAGTTCCTGCAGCATTTTCTGCCGGGAAAACCGCTCGAGGAAAACGGCCACGTCAGCCTGGGGATTATCGCCACAGCAATTTTTGACACGCCGAATCACCGGACCATAGCCGGCGTGGATATCGAATGGAGCGACATGTTCCTCAAAGAGACGCAGGATGGACCGACGCAAGGTTCCGATTTTTTGCGTGAAACGCGCCCCGCCGGCAAACATTACGACTACACGGTCTCAAGTATCGGCATTGCTCCGTACCTGCAATCCGACTACCGGATTAACGAGCGCCTGACTCTCGGCGCCGGACTTCGTACTGACGCGCTGCGTTACAACTACAGTAATCGCATGCTGAGCGGCAACACCCGCGACGATGGCGAGCTTTGCGGGTTCGGCGGCTGCCTGTATTCGCGACCTGCGAATCGCAGCGACAATTTCACGAATTTCGCGCCGAAGCTGTCGCTCATTTACAAGGCCAGCTCTTCGCGAAGCTTCTATGCAGTGCTTGCCCGCGGCTTTCGCGCACCGCAGGCGACAGAACTGTATCGGCTGCAGAGTGGTCAGCAAGTGGCCGATCTCGACTCAGAGCGCATCGACAGCATCGAATTCGGTGTGCGTAAGAGTCGCCGGGGCCTGTCGGCTGATGTTGCCGTATTTGCAATGAGCAAGCGCGGCAGCATTTTTCGTGACGCTGAAGGGTATAACGTCGGTAACGCACGCAGCAAGCATCGAGGAATCGAATTTTCCCTTGACTGGCAGCTAACCGCGCAGCTGTCACTTTCAATCGATACGAGTTACGCCCGGCACACCTATGCTTTTGATGTCATTGCCTCGCGCGGCGAGGAGTTTGTATCCGGGCGGGATATTGACACGGCGCCGCGCTGGCTCGGCAACATAGACCTGGTCTATGCGCCGAACGGAATTCTCAATATCGGCCTGCAACTGGTGTCGATCGGCGAGTACTATCTCGACGCCGAAAATCGATTTCGTTACCCGGGCCATACGCTCGCGAACCTGCGCGTCAGCCTGCGACTCTCGTCGCAATTCGAGCTGGCTTTTCGACTGCATAACATCATGGACCGCAGCATTGCCGACCGCGCCGACTATGCGTTCGGCAATTATCGGTACTTTCCGGGCCGTGGCCGGGAACTGTTCGCCGAATTGCGCTACTCACCCAAGCACTAGAATTCAGGAAACCCCTGATCTATTCATGAACTCGTTTCTTGTGTCCGAAATATCCAGCTTCCGCGTTGCGAATATTCGCAATAGCCAGCTATTACGTGCGATCCGCGCCTTGAATCTGAAAATTTCGGACACAATCTACTTCGTCCAGAATAAATCAGAGCTTCCCTAGGTGAAAGAGTTACTGAAATCGATTAATGATTCCAGTTCAGCGGCCCGGCGTGCATCACTCCAACCGAATTCATTGGCTGCTATTGTGGCGAGCGTCGTATAAAGTCCCCGGCCCTGGTCTGCGCTCAGCCCGACCATCAGACGACGATGAACGATATCGCTGAGCGTTCGCGCCATCTCTTCGCGAATCGCGAAGACCACCTCGGCGGCAAGCACCGATTGTCGCGTATCGATGGTTTCGAGCAACGATGGCTCCGACTTCGCCAACTCCACAAGGCCTATGGCTCGACCACCATAAATACTCATCAGCCGCTCGACCCCGTGACCGGACAAGCACTCCACTGTAACGAGCGCCTCGCGAGCCTCATCAAGCCGGTATGCCCCGGGCAACAAGGTGTCCCCGGTACGGCACTCTGGCAGCTTGCGACCCAGCATCTTGCCCACACGTTTTACAGTTTGCTGCGCGAGATTTCGATACGTCGTCAGTTTTCCGCCAATAATCGTGAGCAGGCCGCGAGCGATGCCGCGGTTTTTCTTGATGATGTGACGACGCGTAATCGAGGACTCGGGCCCTCTGTCGCGGCGCGGCAATGGCCGCACACCGGCGTAGGAATAATGAATGTCGCCAAACTCGAGTCTTGCGGCGGGAAACACACGATTTGTCTCAGCCAGGAGGTAATCGACTTCCTCGCGACTGGCGCGAATTTCGGACAGGTTGCCGTCGTAGCGAATATCGGTCGTGCCGATCAGGAACAGGTGATTCCACGGAATGATAAAAAAGGGCCGGCCATCGGCAGCAGCTTCGACGTAATAAGCGTCGCGCGGCGCCCCCTCGAACGATCCAACGATGATGTGGCTGCCTTTGGTTCCTCCGATCAGCCTTGGCGATGTGCCCGGTGCGATGCTTAAGACCTCGTCCACCCAGGGACCGGCAGCATTGACGATAACGCTGGCGGCAACCTCGTGCTGCTCCCTGGTGACCGTGTCCACATACTCCAGAGACTTCACAGCGCCGTGCTCGACGTTGATGCGTGTCACGGCACTATAGGTTCGAATCTCCGCCCCGGCAGCACGTGCAGCGAGCAGATTCTCGAGCACGAGTCGTTCGGCAAAAGTCACCTGGGCGTCGAAATATCTTGCCGCTCCACGTAGTCCCTGTGTCGCCAGACCCGGTTCTTCCGCAACCATCGCGTCACGACCCAGCATCTCGTGCCCCGGTACGGTCTTGCCAGCGGAGAGCAGATCGTAAGTCATCATGCCCAGGCGAATCAGCAATGGTCCTCGCTTCGCCGACGCGTAAATCGGTATGCAGATTCGAATGGGTTTAACGAGATGCGCCGCAATACGTCGCAACGTTATGCGTTCACGTAAGGACTCGAACACGAGTGGCAATTCGCCGAATTCGAGATAACGCAGTCCGCCATGAATTAATCGGCTTGATACGGCGGACGTGCCACTGCACAGATCTTTCTGCTCAAGCACGATTACTCGCAGGCCACTCAGAGCGGCATCCCGTGCAATGCCTGCGCCGTTGATGCCGGCCCCGATTACTGCGACATCATACGGCGCCGCATGCACAGGCATCAGGGTCGGACCTGCCCGCTACCGCGCACAATGTACTTGTAGCTCGTCAGTTGCTCTACGCCGACCGGACCCCGCGCGTGTACGCGTCCGGTTGCGATGCCGATTTCAGCGCCCATACCGAATTCACCACCATCAGCGAATTGCGTGGAAGCATTTTGCAATACGATTGCACTGTCAACTTCGTGCAGGAATTTTTCGGCGGCCGCCATATCGTCCGTAACAATACTCTCGGTATGGCTGGATCCGTATTGGCCAATGTGTGCAATCGCCTGATCGATGTCGTCGACGACGCGCACTGAAATAATTGCGTCAAGATACTCGGTCGACCAATCGACTTCGCTAGCCTGCCTGACTCCCGCAACCAGCGCGGTGACCTCTGCATCACCGCGCACCTCGCATCCGGCATCGATAAGCGCGGCCAGGACAGTTGGTAGCAATCGATCGGCGGCGGACCGATCAACGAGTATGGTTTCAGCCGCACCACAGACACCGGTACGACGCATCTTTGCGTTGAGGACAATGTCGCGGGCCATGTCGACGTCCGCCGCTGCGTGCAAATACACGTGGCAAATGCCTTCCAGGTGACCGATCACCGGTACTCGCGCATCATCGCGCACGCGCTGTATCAGGCTCTTACCGCC
>JADFKA010000077.1 GCA_022565135.1 Pseudomonadota bacterium | reverse complement strand
CCGAAGCATCCTTACGACAGGCCAAACGCCACTTGAGCCGATGCCGAACCTCACGAAGCATTGCGGCGGCGCAAAATTGTTCGTAAAAAGAGACGACTGTACAGGCCTTGCCTTCGGTGGCAACAAAGTCCGCCAACTAGAATTCTACTTCGGCGCCGCAAGCGCCGAAAACGCCGATACAATTTTGATAACCGGCGCAGTGCAGTCAAATTTCGTACGAACGGCTGCCGCAGCTGCGCGAAAACTTGGCATGACTTGTCATATCCAACTCGAAGAACGTGTGGCGACAGAGGATCCTCGTTATCACGTGTCCGGGAACGTGTTTGTTGACAAGCTTCTTGGCGCCACCTTGCACTCATACCCTCAGGGTGAGGATGAGTCTGGCGCCGATCGTCAACTCGGGAAGATCGCGGCTGGTCTTCGAGAGGCGGGACGCAGACCCTACATTATTCACCTTGCTCCAGGACACCCTCCACTGGGTTCGCTCGGCTATATTGTGGCGGCACATGAGTTATTGCAGCAAATCCTGGAGAGCGACCTCCCCGTGGACGAGATCTTCGTGGGATCGGGATCGGGCGCTACCCATGCAGGACTGTTATTCGGACTCCGCGCCCTCGGCTCAAGCATCCAGGTAACGGGTGTGTGCGTACGTCGCGATGCGATCAGCCAGGAAGTTCGCGTACGTAATACCTGTGATGGCATTGCTACATTACTGGATATTGAATCGAAAGTGACTGATGACGATATAAAGCTTATTGATTCCTTCCTGGCTCCGGGATATGGCGTGACAAACGCGGCAACGTCAAATGCCATCGTCATAGGCGCACAGACAGAGGCGTTAATACTGGATCCGGTTTATAGCGGCAAAGCCATGGCCGGACTGATACACCAGGCGAAGCTGGCGAGTGACGGCTCCACTTTCGTATTCGTGCATACGGGCGGGACCCCGGCCATCTTCGCTTATCAAAAGGACATTGAAGAAGCTCTCGCTATCTCCGATGGCTCGAGCGATTAGAACGTCGGCGTCGCCGACAATTTCTACAGGAGACCAGCGTGACGTAACAATTGTCGGCTGCACATGTAACCGGGCGTGCCCGTGACTGACCCACAGGGATAGGTGCCGGATCCGCACAGATAAACGTTTTCCAGGCTCCCGAAGCGATAAAAGTTCGTTGCGGGATCGTCGGCATAGGTTCGGTCAAAGAATGTCTGGCCACCAGTCAGCATCGTGTGATCAAGGTTGCCGCCCGGAAAATGAAACAGTTGCTGCAAGTCTCTGGGCGTCAGTAAACGCGTCCACACACAGTCTTCCGGATTCTCTATGTGTTCAAATAATTTTTCCTTAACTTGCCTTTCCACATCGGGTAACTCATCGCCACTTACGCCCAGTGACAGATTCTTGAAAAAAACCGACAGCCGATCAAATGGTTCGCTGTGATTGATTTGGCGCATTGCCGCACCCTCACAGTAAATCTGCATGTACCCAGGCACGTAGTCGATACTCGTATCCAGAACCTTGAGCGTCGCAGATTCATACTCGTCAATATTGGCAACTGAAAATATGAATCGAAATGCTGCATCGGAATCGCTGGCGCCAGATCCATATTTCCAGCGCACTGGTCGCCTGAACATAAGATTCAGCTTGCCACTGCTGCCGCGAAATCGTTGTCCTTCGGTTTTCTCGATCTGCTCCGGGTTGCCAACCAAGCGGGTCGCCGTCAAAGGATCGGTACCCATGATCAAATAGTCAAAGTCCAGCTTTTGTGCGCTGCCCTGCCATTCGTAGAATGCGCTGCCCTTGACAGTATCGACATCAACGAGTTTGCTGGACAGGTGGATCTGAACACCGAGTTCAGCATTTATCTTGCCGAGTTCCTCGGTGATGTGCCAGATGCCGCCTTTGATAAAGCCATAGTAGCCACCAAAAATGGAACCTGAATCCATTAACGGCAGGGTGAATGCAGAGTACGGGTCGCTCAACGAGACCGGACCGCTTTCGGTCACGGTCATCGCCAGGAACATCTTGCTGCGCTCGCTCGTAAAATAGTGATCAATCAGAGTCTTCGCCGTACCTGATATCCACAGATCTGTCAGCGTATCGCCGAGAACGCGTTTCGCGTCAACAATTGACGGTGGTGTCGCGTTGATATAGCCATCCTGTAAGAAGCTGACAACTCTTGCTTCGTCGGCGCGAAAAGCCTCAACATCGCCCTTCTCGCCCCATTTATTCGCCAGTTCGCGATCAAGTTCTGCAGGGTTACGGTAGATCCAGGCCGGCTCATCATCACCGGGGAAATGCACAAACTTGGGGTGTTGCGGAACGAATGTTTGCAAACGGCTCGACAGTCCGGTCTCCTCGAATACGAAGTCCTGCATAAGGCCGAGAACTGAAGCGCCCAGTGCATAATGCTGAGTCAGGCCATCAACAGTCGCGACAGCAGAGACACAAGCGCCACCGACCCGCTCCGCACGTTCAACCATCGTCACACTACATCCGGACCGTTGCAGGTAATTAGCAGCAACCAGCCCATTGATGCCGGCGCCGACGATCAGGATGTCAGGTTTTTTCATGGTTCGGTGAACTGGCCGGAAACCCGCACTGGCGAGATGCTCTCAGGCCTGATCGCTTATCACTCGTCAGGCCAGGCAAAGTGCTGAGGCAGATCGTCAGTGATTTCAAACCAGGGCGCTTTCGATCCGACAAACTGGTGAAAGCCTGGCGGACAGACGAAGTCTCCATCGACACCGCCCAGCGTGATGTAAAGCATGTCGGATTCCGGCTTGAAATCGACCAGGATTCTCGAACCACAGGTGTCACAGAAAATACTGTCGGCCTTGTTCGAGAAGGAGTAGCTCTTCAGATTCGCCGCTCCTGATATGTAGCTCAGATCGGCGCGAGAAACACCGCCCCAGGTCACGAATGCAGCGCCGTGAAGCCGTCTGCAAATCGAACAGTGACAATGGCAGAAATCCACAAGGTCGCCAGCTACCTCGTACTTCACCAATCCGCACTCGCATCCTCCTGTAATCATGTCGCTCTCCCGCCAATCAGCTGTTGCCCCGAATCTCTGGCATTATGAACACGATTTGACCCGGATTGGTATCGCATGTTGAAAAAAAGCATATTCTTCGACTTCCTGCATCGTCGAGAACAAACAGACTTGCAGAGCTTCATCGCCGAATCGATTGAAGATGTGCACTACATCAACTGGAACGACTTTTTATTGCCACACGACTATGGCGATGCAGAAACCGAATACTCTTCGATTCGCAATAGTTGCGCGATATTTGATGTATCACCCATTCGTAAAATTCACGTTGGTGGGGTCGGTGCCGGAAAGTTTTTCGATCGTTTATTGACTCGGCCAATCAGCAGCTTACCCTCAATGCGGGCGACGTACGCCGTATTCTGCGATACGGCTGGCAACCTCAAAGATGATGCCATCCTCTACAAGTATGCCGAAGATGATTATCTGTTGATGCCGTCTGACATCGACCACTCGCCGTATTTTGAATCCCTGTGTCACCAATTTGATCTCCACCATGTGTCATTTACCGAATGCACCGATTCCTGGGCGGGGATGGCGATACAAGGCCCGCGATCTGCGTCGGTGTTACGCAACATGGGTTTCGAAGACATCGAAAAAATTGCGCCGTTCGCGGTGCGTGACTACGAACTCTCCGGCCGCACGATAAGAATTTCTCGCATGGGCTTTACTGCCGACCTCGGCTACGAGTGCTGGATGAAACCCGAACTGGCTGACGCGTTCATGCAGAGCATCGAGTCTGTGCGGCTGTCAATGGATCTTGCACTACCGGGTTACGGTCTGAGTGCTTTGCAAGCCTGCCGGCTCGAGGGCGGATTCATTGTTACCGGTTGGGACTGTGCCACGGAACTGGAACCACGACCCGGCTTTGAACGATCGCCTTACGAACTCGGTCTGGGTTGGCTCGTCAACCTGGACGCCGCTGATTTTATCGGCCGGGATGCTCTCCTGGAGCAAAAGAAGAACGGCTATAGCTATACGCTGCGAAGTTTTTCGATTGACGAGAAAAATCAGCCCGACGACGGCACCGAAATCTTTTCCATCTCGAACGACAAGAATATTTCGATCGGTATTGTTAATTGTTCGAGTTGGTCGTGGGGACTGAACAAGATGATTGGCAACGCATCAATCCGAGCAGAACACGCTGATCTCACTGATGCGTGGATCCGGATAAACGGCAAGCGTATTGACGTGAAACTCAGTAGCGGACCGCTGGTCTCGCTCGAACGTCGTAACCAGATACCGGCCCCAATCGACGCCTGAGTAAGCGAGACAAGACTAGCTCCTCTGGCGCATGTACGATCGGCTTCGCACCAGTGCAGTTATCATCAAGAGCAAGTAAAGGAACATTGGTCCTGTGGCTCCGCCCCCTTCATCCTTTGGCGAAGTGATCTTCACGGTGCTATTTACGCTGTTGTTAGCCGGATCGGCGTCGGCCTCGTCGGAGGACAGCGCCACAGTGTAGTTCTTCGACCCGGTTGAGGTGCCTGTTACACCAACGTTGAGCATGGAGCTGGACTGAGCAGCAAAGCTTGTGGCCTGACAATCGACCTGCTGAGCCGTAACCGTGCATGATCCTATCGACCAAGTTGCACTATCGGCCCGCAAGCCACCGCTAAGTGAAACAGTCAATGTAACGCCCGTTGCTTCCAGTATCGACGCGTTTTCCAGAACTGCGCTGATTGAAGTGGTTTCACCCAACAGCGTCGATGCCGCAACGGGAGTATTGACGATCAAATCCACCGCCGGGTCGACGGTCAATTGCAGGTCTTCCTGATTATTGCCAGGTCTTTCGTCAACATCAGCCGTAACCGTCGCGCTCAAGGTACCAACGCCGACAGATGCTGGCATGACAGCGATGTCTATCGTGCGAACACTGATGCCAGGAACGGTTCCCAGTGAACAGTTAGCGGTTCCAGCGCCACTGCTGCAGGTGCCCGACGATGCCGTTATGGATTGCAGCGACAGAGTACTCGGCAGCGTGAAATCGACGACGACATTTGTCGCGTCCACTGTTCCGTTGTTGACTGCGTCATACGTGAGCATCGTACTTGCGCCTAGCAATACCGTTGTTGACTGCGCATCCAGTGCAATACTCATGTCCACCGTCGGCAGCAGCGTGACGCATGCAGCCGCGGCCGCCGCGGCCTCCATTACAGTGATACTGCAGGCGGAAAATTGTTCATTGCTGTTGATCGACGGCGCCATGATGAACGTCTGCGGCTCCGATTCGCACGATGAATCAGCCTCACCATCATGTTCTGCGTTGAAGTTGTGCCCAATTTCATGCGCAGCGACCAGGCTGTCAAACGTCGGACCAACCCTGCCTTCGCTGAGTCCCGCGCCGTAGTAGTTACTGCACAATGCCCCTCTCCAGGCAATTCCAACGGTGGGCGTGTCCAGATTCCTGCCTGTGTACAGGTGCGTCAGACCTTGACTGTTCTGCGCCGGCGTATTGGAACGGTATGTCGACACTTCCTCGAGCAGCGTGCTGGAGTCGCCAGTATTAGTGAACGGGTCGGCCGCCGGATCGCTGAACGTCTCAATCGTCTGAACCCTTATTTGTACGCCAACCTGTTGGCTGAAAATTCCGTCGACATTATTGAGCCTGGTCGTGATCGCTGCAACGGCGTCCGCATCGCCACCCATGTCGCTTGTGAATTCGAAATCGCCGATCACGCCCATGGTGATTTCAGACACAGCGCCAGGACCTTGTGCGGCTATCGCGCTAAGCTCCCCCGTCAGTTCGGCGTACGCGCCCGACCCGCTGGCAAACATCGGTGAACTGCCGCAATTCATAGTGCCAGGCGCGATCAGCGCGTCAGCAAGACGATAAATTACTGGCACGGTTGTTTGCAGCAAGCTATCCCCTGGGGCTTCTATTGCGAACATCTCCTCACCATCCCAAATGAGCCCACGCGGCACTCCATCGAATACAACGATACGTGCCCAGGATCCAGGCTGACCTGCCAGTTGCCCACGATAAACATCGATTCTCTCTGTCAACGTATTGCCAAACATGCCAGACAGCAAACGATGATTCGGTTCGAGTTGCAGGTCGAACGCTCTGCCCAGAGCATCGAAACTAAGGGCGACCGCTGCAGCTCGCTGACTTTTCTGCATTGCATTATTGCCGTCAATGCCTGCCAGTCGAATGCTTAACCGTTGTAACGGCTCGTAATGCGAGACGATGATTTCGTCTGGATCGACTGCAAATACCGCCGAAGAAACAAGCAATATTGCGACTGGCGGCAGCCATTTGAACGCTTTCACTGTAGCCCCTCATTACACTCGCGGAGAGGCTTCTAGCTAATCAAACGGTGCAGATTACAACAAGGAAGTGTTCGGCTCTTATTAGCAACCGCACACATGAAAGTGTGCGTTAGCTCTCAGTTTCGGGGACGAGTTGCAGCGTGCAATCGGCAATGTTGCCGGTCTTCTCCCAAAGCTTAAATTCGTCTGCAGTTAACAAATAGTAATTGTTGCGGTATCGATGGAGATACATGTGTTGCAAAGAGCCACCCGTGTCAGGCTCCAGGTAAACCGCCTGCCCTTCGACGCGATAGCTGCCACGCATCGGGTAGCCAGGGAACTGATTAACCAAATTGCCCTCGTCATCCACGACGAGCGCATCCGTGAACTTTTCCCAGACAAACTGACCATCATTGAGAGTGATATTGCTGCCCGCGTAAGCGATGCAGCTGGGGGAGTAAGTTCCTTCATGCGACGGGCAAGCAGACAGCAGTACTGCAAGTAACGTAATTGCGACAAAGCGAAGGTTCATCCGCACAGCGTACCAGACCAGGGAACCTCTGATCGATTCATGAACTTGTATCTTGTGTCCAAAATAAATCAGAGATCCCCTCTAGCGCGGATCCGGGCGGAACATTACCCTGAACTCCGCTCCCGGCTCGACGTTGATCAAATCGACACTACCATTCATCGCTAAAGTAAGCTGGTGCACAATAGCCAAGCCGATGCCGGTGCCGACAGTTTCTCGCGTAAGTTCGGATTCCGATCGATAGAAGAGTTGAAATATTTTCTTCATCTGATCTTTGGGGATTCCGGGTCCAAAGTCGCGGACTGAAAATATTATACGATTGTCAGCGCCGCGCTTACTGCTAACCTCTACGATTTTTTCCTCTGCGTTTTTTGAGAACTTAATTGCGTTATCCACCAGATTGATGATGATCTGGGTGAAATGATCCTCGTCAATCATGATTGAGACGTCGTCGACGTCATCGGACCTTTTGAACCGCAGCTCGAACCCTGCAGATTTGATCTGGCTCGAGATCCTGGATTCGGTATTGCTCATCAGCTCGCCGACCTTTATCGACTTTAAGTCAAATTGCGGGTCGTTTCTCGTTATCCGGGCCAGCTGTAGAACGTTGGATATAAGTCTCGACAATCGCTCTGACTCGTCGTGTATGAAATTGTAGTAGCTCTGTCGCTTGTCTTCGTCAGCCCATCCTTCTTTGAGCATTTCGCCGTACATGCGGATGGATGTGAGTGGCGTCTTTAGTTCGTGGCTTACGGCAGAGACGAAGTCCTGCTGTTGCCGGGCGAGATTTATCTGGCTCAGGCCTAGCCGGTACAAAACAACAAAGCCGCCAACAAATACAATTGCCAGCACTAATGTGACCCAACCGAGAACGCTGGCCCCAGCGCCTGGAGGCAATCGT
>JADFKA010000076.1 GCA_022565135.1 Pseudomonadota bacterium | reverse complement strand
GCCATGCAAGGCGGAGATCGTGATGCGTTCGGCGAAGTCGAGAAATGGCAGGCGGCGATCGAGTTCGTCACGGATATGTTTGCGCTCGGCGGCCGTCAGGCCGTCCCACTTGTTGGTCACAATGACGAGTGCCCGCCCGCGTTCAAGCACGAGACCGAGCAAACTGACGTCCTGTTCCGTGATGCCATCTTGGGCGTCAAGTACGGCAATGATGACTTCCGCACGCTCGATGGCTTGCAACGCTTTAATGATGCTGAATTTCTCGATGGTCTCGTGAACCCTGGCGCGCCGCCGAATACCTGCCGTGTCGATCAACTCGTACTTGCGATCGTTGCGCACGAACGGTACGGAAACACTGTCACGTGTTGTGCCCGGCTCATCGAACACGACGAGCCGGTCTTCGCCAATCATCCTGTTGATCAGCGTGGACTTGCCAACATTGGGCCGGCCGATGACGGCGATACGCAACTCGTGGTCATCATCGTCGGGATGGTCGGGTTCATCAGCGGTGCCGGGCTCGAAATCGCCGAGTACCGCATCCATCAGTGCAGCGATTCGATCGCCGTGTGTTGCAGATACCGCGATCGGCTCGCCCAGTCCCAGACCGTGAAACTCGACCGCAGCGATGTCGCTATCCATGCCCTCAGCCTTATTGACGACAAGCCAGGTTTTCGACGCATGTTTGCGTGCAAGATCGGCGACATGCTCATCGGCAGCCGTTAGTCCGCTGCGCCCGTCGACCATGATGAGCGAGACATCCGCCTCCTCAAAGGCGCGCATCGTTTGCTCGACCATGAGTTCCTTGATACCGACCTCTCCTCCAGCGACGCCGCCGGTATCGATGACGAGGTACGGAATCGGCCCGAGCTTGCCGTAGCCGTACTGTCGATCCCGGGTCAGTCCAGGAAAGTCGGCGACGAGTGCGTCGCGCGATCGCGTCAGACGATTGAATAGCGTCGATTTGCCGACGTTTGGTCGACCGATGAGCGCAATAACGGGAAGCATTGGGGCAAACCTTCAGCCGGTCCGTCAGACGCCTTCGTCTGCGATGTCGGGCGTGTTACGTGGCCGTTGCGGTTCTTGAACCGCGTAAGCTGCAATGTTG
Source organism: Pseudomonadota bacterium (assembly GCA_022565135.1). GTDB lineage: Bacteria > Pseudomonadota > Gammaproteobacteria > Steroidobacterales > Woeseiaceae > UBA1847. The sequence continues at coordinate 6,703 of JADFKA010000076.1, read as the reverse complement.
CCCGAATCACTCTGCACATACAGACGATCCGCAACAACGACCGGTTCGCTCGAAATTGCCTGTCTGCCCATGCGCAATCGTGCCACCGGTTCTCCGTCTACATTGCTGAAGAAATGCAGGTAGCCCTCAAGATCGCCAACTACGACAGTCGTATGAAACGATATCGGCAATGTCGGTTCGCGGCGAAGCAATGAGTCTTGCCGCCATATCTCGGTGCCATTGCGCCGCGAAAGTGCAACAATTTCACCGCTTTCCTCTACCGTATAGACATTATTCCAGTCTGCAGACACGCCTTCAAATGAGGAAATCTCGCGAGACCACAGAATTTGCCCTGACTCTGATGCGAGCGCCGCAACGCGACCCTGATACCCCGACGCATAAACGTCCTGGCCGACCACGCTGATCAGGCCATCGATATCCGCCAGGCGCTCCAGGTCCGAGCGACCGGTCGGCGGTGACAATACTGATTCCCACTGGATGACGCCGCTTACAAGATCAACGGCCACAAGACGACCGTTATCGAATCCTGCAATGACAGTATTGCCCACCACGGCGGGGGTCGCAGAACCACGTATCGTCAGTCGCGGTGTCGATTGCTCAATGATCCAGCGCTCGCTGCCATCAAACGCCGACACGGCACGCAGGCGACTGTCGACGGTAATGACAACGACCATATCGTTCTTGATGACGGGTTGCGACAGAGCCTCGCCCGAAACATTCGCACGCCACTTTTCAGTGCCCGACTTCGCATCGAGCGCGATCAGGATGCCGTCGCCCGCTGCGACAACAACCAGATTCTCGCCGACTCCCGGACCAGCCGACAGCTCAATGCCTAGCTCAGTGCGCCAAACCTGCTTGCCCGTCTCGGGATCAAATGCGATGACATTGCCGTCCCGGCTTGCCGCGTAAATACGGTTGCCGTCGCCGGCTGGTCGCAGTGCGACGCGAAGAAATTCCGCCTCATCACCGATCTTGGCGCTCCAAAGCCGCTTGACCGTCACTGTCGTGACGATGTTCACGAGTTCTTTTGGCACGGTCTCCTCATCGTCATCGCTGCCGCCGAAAATACTGCAAGATGACAGTATGGCCGCAGCACTGATCACGCCGATCGTGCACATAAGGTTTTTCACTCGGCTTCTCCGGCCTCTTCGACCTCTTCGACCTCTTCGACGAGTGCCTCTGCCGCGCTTGCGCTTATCGGCTCAGCGACGTCATCTGACTGTGCTGGCTCCGCCGGGGTTGCTAATACTTCGGGCAGGTCGACAAGCTTCATCTGTATCAATCCGCGACTGACCGTTGCGGTCTGCGTTGTGTCAGCCAAAGCACGTCGATAAGCGTCGCCTGCATCCTCGACGCGCCCCAGCAACGTGTACGCGTCGCCGAGAATCTCGTCATAGATCAACGCAAATGCCGGAATATTTTGATTCGAGAGCAAATCTACGACAGCTTGAGCCCGGTCCTGATACAACAGGATGCGAGCAAGCCGAACCCGACCGATATTCTTGAGTTCGTCGTCGCGACTTAAAACAAGCATTTCGTTCAGGACGTCGGCGGCGTCCTGATCACGATTCTTGTCCATATACAGCCGCGCCATCGCCAGCTTGGACTGCGCCACATAGGTCGTGTTTGCATAGTTGGTCGCCAGGTCATCTGCAACCGCCTCCGCATCGTCGAGATCGCCATCCGCTACGTGTTCTGCGAGCGACTCATAGAGGGCCGAAGCCACTATCTGCGCCTCCAGTTTGCTGCTTCGGTACTGACTTATTCCGACCAGCAGGCCGGCAGCTAATACGACGCCCGCGATCACATAACGGCCGTTTTCGGACCACCACGCCCGCATTTCCTCAATTTGTTCTTTCTCTGACAATAAATCGTCCACAAATAACGCCTTTCCTGACTCTGCGCGGCTTACAAATCAGCCACTTTCCCCAATTTTTCCGCCAGCGTTGCCGCCAGCTCATTCAATGCGATACTGCTTTGATCTTCATTACTGCGTAAGGGTTTCAATCCAATTCGCGCAGCCGCGACTTCCTGCTCGCCGAGTATCAGCGCATAGTCTGCATTGCTCTTGTCTGCCCGTTTCAGCTGCGACTTGAAGCTGCCGCCACCGAGGTTCAGTTCGACCCTGATGCCCGCAATGCTGTCGCGCAGCTGCTCCGCTATCGCGAAAGCCCGCGCTATTGCCTGGTCGCCTACTGCGACCAGGTAGACATCGACGTTCTCAATCGGCGCACTGCCGCCACTTGCTGCAAAGAGTGCCACCAGGCGCTCGAACCCCATGGCCCAACCGACCGCCGGCGTCGCCTGCCCGCCGAGTTTCTCGACGAGCCCGTCATATCGCCCTCCCGAACAGACCGCTCCCTGCGATCCCAGCGCATCGGTGACCCATTCGAATACGGTGCGATTGTAATAATCGAGTCCTCGAACAAGCCGTGGATTGATTGTGAAATCCACGCCAGCAACGTCAAGTAGTGCCTTAAGTTGCTGAAAATGCTCATCAGATTCGCCATCGAGAAAATCCAGCATTACCGGTGCCGCCGCAACGATGGCCTGCATATCAGGATTCTTACTATCAAGAATCCGTAACGGATTCTGCTCAAGGCGGCGAATACTATCCTTATCAAGCTGATTTTTCACGCCCGAAAAATATTTGACGAGAGCTTCGCGATAATGGCCCCGGGACTCGGGCGACCCGAGCGAGTTGATTTCGAGCACCAGTCGGGAAATTCCCAACCGCTGCCAGATCCTCGCACTCATGATAATGAGCTCAGCGTCAGCGTCCGGACCTGTGTAACCCAATGCCTCGACGTCGAACTGATTGAACTGGCGGTAGCGGCCTTTTTGCGGTTTCTCGTAACGGAACATCGGCCCTGCCGTCCAGAGTTTTTGTTTTTGGTTGTACAAGAGACCGTTCGTGATGCCGGCTCGTACAATGCCTGCCGTCGCCTCCGGACGTAAAGTCAGGCTGTCACCGTTGCGATCGAGAAACGTATACATTTCTTTCTCAACGATGTCAGTAACTTCGCCGATCGAGCGTCGAAACAACTCGGTTTGCTCGAGCAATGGCAAGCGAATCTCGGCGTAACCATACGACTGTACGATGTTGCTTACGACGGACTCAAGATAGCGCCAGGTGCCAGTCGCATCCGGCAGGATATCGTTCATTCCCCGTATAGCTTTGAGCTTCACAGTTTTTTTTATGGATTGAGAATCGTCAGGCGTACGGTCCGATCGGATTGATCGGCCGTCGAAATTGTATAGGGGCTATCGTTGACGCGAACTTCGACGTTGTCGGCATTACCAAACAGCACCGACAATGGCGCTCGGCCACTCACATCAATCGTCTGTCCGCGTCGCCCCATATTGAAAAACAGCCGACTGCCGTCGGCGTCAGTGATTTCAGTCCAGCAATCGCCTGAGAAACTCACGGATAGATGCAGCTCGCCAGCAGCCAATGTCTGCTCTGCTTGCGCGGGCAGCGCTTGGGTGGTGGCTGGTTCGTCGACAGGCAATGCGGCAGCGAGCAAAGCCGTGTCGCCAGTGTCAGACAAAATGTTTGTTGCCGGTTCGGCGTCCTGCGAGGGTTGCATATCGGGTGGGGCAACTTGACCTCGCAGCGAAAACAACCAATAGGCAAGCGCTGCAGCCAGCACGACGATGATTACGGCGATCCACGGGCCAGGCGGTATCTCCCGCCGAGCTTTGATTCGACTGGTAATAATTGGCGGCATTGCAGTCGATCGGGTCAGGCGATAGTAGTCGGCAAATACGTCGTCGGCATCGACACCAACAAGCTGCGCGTATTTGCGCAGGTGGCCCTTGGCGAACACGGGTGCGCCGAGTACGTCGAAATCATTCTGCTCCAGCGCGCGAACCTTCGGCTCATCGAGATGCAGTTCCTTGGCAATCTCAAGGACACTTATCTGTTGTTCGCGTCGCGCCTCTGCAAGACGTTCGCCGCCAACCGGTCCTGCCCGCTCGTCTTGCGGCCGCGCATCGACAGGTTTGTCCTGATCGTCGCTCATGTCTATCCGGATCCCAGTATGCGCCGGGCTTCCGGAGACGCCGGGTACTCGCGCAAGATGCGGTTCGAATAGTCTGTTCTCGCACGCTCGTCGCCGAGGTTCGCCTCGATCTGCAAACCCAGATACAACACGGGTGCCGATGGTGGATGTCGGTTCAGGTAGCGCTGTAGAAATGCGCGAGCATTAAGATCGTCACCCTGCGAGTGCTTAAGCAGACACATTTGCAAGAGCGCTTCGCCATAATTCGGCCTTATATCAAGCGCATGGCGAAAAAACGATTCGGCTTTGGCGAGATCGGGTTTCTGTGTCATGCAAACGCCAGCATTAGTCAGCATAATCTCGGTATTGTCGTTCTCCGGCGCGCGCAATGCGCGATCGAAATATTCTTCCGCGTCGCTGAAGCGACTTTGCCGGCACAGAAACACGGCATAGATATTGAGAACGTCGAAGTCTCGAGGCGCGACTCGAATGGCTCGCTCGTAGGACAGAGTGGCCAGGCGCAATTTACCCAGCTGCTCATAGGTCAATGCCAAAGTTGAGTGAGCGATGGCGCGCTTGGGTTCGAGCTCGATAGAATACACAAGCCGATCCCGCGACAGCTCATAGTTGCCCATCTTGTAGTAGCGCGCGCCAAGCTCATAGTTGAGTTTCGCGGCATCGCTCCGGTCCGCATTCGGCCCCAATCGTCCGGTCGTCGTTGAAATACAACCTGCCATCAGCAGGAATACTGCCCCTCCCAGCCAAAATCGATCGCTCTTGCTCACGCCGACGCCATCCTCATGTGTTTCTCGCTTAAACGACTACGTACACGGTCGCTCACTTTACCAGCCAATTGGCCGCATGCCGCATCGATATCGTCACCGCGGGTCTTGCGTGTGGTGGCAACCAGCCCACGATACCGGAGTTTGTCCTGAAATTGCCGAATCGTGTCCGCCGCCGAACGCGAAAACTGCGTGCCGGCGAACGCGTTGAACGGAATCAGATTGACCTTGGCCGGCTTGCCCTTGAGCAAGTTCACAAGCTCATCGGCATGCTTGAGCGAGTCGTTGACGCCGCGCAGCATGACGTACTCGAAAGTGATGAACCGATTGGCATGTTTGGCCGCGTAGCGCCAACAGGTCTCAAGCAATTCCTCGATCGGATGCACCCTGTTAATGGGCACGAGCCGATCGCGCAATGCATTGTTGGGTGCATGCAAGGACACCGCCAGCGCCACATTGCACTCGTCGCCCAGCCGATCGATGTGCGCCACGATACCCACTGTGCTGACAGTCACTCGTCGTCGCGACAGCCCGTACGCGAGATCGGACAGCAGCAAATCCAGGGCTGGCACAAGACAACGGTAGTTCGCAAGCGGTTCGCCCATGCCCATGAACACGACGTTGGTCACAGCGAATCCGCCATTGCTGCGCCGCGGCAGTGTCTGAGTCGCGTGCCAAACCTGGCCGATAATCTCTGCGGCCGTGAGGTTTTTATTAAAGCCCTGCGCGCCGGTCGCACAAAACACACAATCAAGCGCACAACCGACCTGCGACGAGATACACAGAGTGCCACGACCTGGCTCGGGAATGAACACGGCTTCAACGGCCTGACCCATGCCGCTGGCGAATAGCCACTTGACCGTCCCATCGACCGAATCATGCTGTGACAGAACCTTCGGCAACTCGATGACAGCGGACCCGGAAAGACGTTGTCGCAATGATTTCGACAAATCGCTCATCTGCTCGAAGTCCGTTACTCCTCGCTGATACATCCACCGCATTACCTGGCGCGCGTGATACGGCTTCTCGCCCATTGCAGCGAAGTAAGCCTCAAGACCGCTTTGCGGCAGTCCTAAAAGATTTTCCCTGTCAGCAACTTGGTGCAATTGAAATCCTATCGGGTTCTCGGACAGACGCCGTCGTCGCCAAAAAAGAACGCAATTTCCGCGATCGCCGACTCCACACCATCCGAACCATGCACGATATTTTCCTCAATACTTTCGCCAAAGTCCGCACGAATCGTCGCCGGGTCCGCTTCAGCAGGATTGGTGGCTCCCATTATTTCCCGATTCCTGACGATGGCGTCGTCTCCTTCGAGTACCTGGACGATCACAGGACCGGATGTCATGTAACTGACAAGGTCACTGAAGAACGGGCGCTCCGCATGCACAGCGTAGAAGCTCTGTGCCTGTTCGCTCGTGAGGTGCATCATTCTTGCAGCGACGAGTTGCAACCCTGACTTCTCGAATCGGCCGTAAATCTCACCGACCAGGTTTTTTTGCACACCGTCTGGCTTGATGATTGAGAGCGTTTGCTCAACGGCCATTGATTATTCCTTATTAGACGGTCAATTTTACTTTAGATCGTGAAGCTTTCGCCACAGCCGCATTCGCCTGTGATGTTCGGATTCTTGAAGCTAAAAGCCTCGTTAAGGCCATTCTTGACGAAATCGACCTCGGTGCCATCGATGAGCTTCAGCGCCTCGGCGTCGACTACGATCTTGATACCCCTGTCTTCGAACACGATATCGTCCGCTTTGATCTCGTCGGCGAAGTTGATCAGGTACGAATAGCCCGAGCAGCCGGTCGCCGTGATACCCAACCGCAGTCCAATGCCCTCGCCGCGCGTCTCGAGATACTGGTGCACGCGCTCGGCCGCCGATTCCGTCAACGAAATTGCCATGTTTTGTCTTCTTTA
>JADFKA010000075.1 GCA_022565135.1 Pseudomonadota bacterium | reverse complement strand
AGTACGGTTGCGTGAATACTTCCTGGAAGCAAAGCACCTGCACATTCTGTTTCGCGGCGTCTTCGATGAACGGCACATGCGCCTCGAGCATCCGCTCACGGAGGTCGTCGGGCGACATCGATCCGTCACCTTTAAGGCCCATTTGAATCAGGCCACACTTTAGTTTTGCCATTACGGGCCCCGGGGTATTTCGCCGTCTCTCAACGGCGCGTTTTGTTTCTTTTCAAGGTGTTATCGAGTATTTCTACTCAAAAGAATACGCTTTTTTGCACACAAAAGCACCGTGCAGCAGCCGTGCCTGCATTTCGACAAGCGCCATAGGCTAGCGAAATGAGGTCCATGATCCGTGCGTCGGGCCCGGCAGGATGTACCAACCGTGTCCCCAGTAGCTGCGATGAGCTTCAACCAATCGACGGCGACTGGCCGCGGTCGCGGGCTGCGTACACGGCCCATAAAGTGTCTTGCGTACGCACGGCACAAAATCGCCGAGGTCGTCACCGAACAGCATGATGACTCGATGTGTTTCAGCGATGATTTCTCTTCGGGCAATTTTCGCGCGATCCCAGCCCTGTTCGCCCGCCAGCATCACATGCGTGTCGTCAGTCTCGATGCCCGTGTCCAGCAGCTCCTTGATGACAGCGCGTTTTTGCGGACAAGGATCGGCATCAGCTTCGATTATTTCGCACGGCCGATTGGTAACGAAAAAAACAGCAACATCCGCGTTCCTGGCAGCAGCAACGAATTCGATTACGCCAGGCACAAGCACCGCTTCGTTGGTCTGATAAAAATCGTACATTTTCTGACTGCTGAAAGGGCGCTCATAGGTCAATTGAAAATCGATGTTAGCGACAGTGGTGTCATCGACGTCGAGAATCACGGCTGGCGGGAGACTTTCGACATGTTGTTGGCCTGGCATTGCACTCCATGACGTGTCATTGATGAATTCGGGCAGGTCACGCTCGGCAGCCTGATAAACCTGTATTGAAATTGCCTCGTACTCTGCGGCATGTTTGACCCACAACAGGGCCAGGTCATTCTCTGGCGAATGCGCAACCGGCGTCTTGGTGCACGAGGCACAGGCCAACATCGACACGACGACCAGTAAGGAACGAATAGACATCATGAATTTCCTTATCTTGTTGTAACGTTATTTGCTTGCACAGCCGACACCAAAGTCTACGTCAAGCACTTCGTCCGAACTTACCTTTGTCGCTGTATGAAAAACGCCATCTTTCGTACATGGCGACTTGCGACAAATGAGCGCTGCATTTACTAATTTCTCAGTGTTTTCGCGTTTGTTGCAGAAACGCAACACTGGGTTATAGGTGCGGACAGGGCACCGTAATGTGGTTTCTGTCGCGATGTCAGCCGCTTGAAGTGCCGTATGGACAATTAAAAACACGAATTGAGCCATGCATAACCCCTTGCACTACAATGATGGAATTCGTAGAAAAAACAATTATGTAAAGTGTTAAACATATGTGATACTTGAATATATCTTCGATTTGGCGAATTGCTCGGGCGTCGGAACTCTCACACATGCAGTTACTTCAGCTGAGTAGAATGTTTTCTGACCCACGAAAACTATGACTTCTCGTGCTTGTCACACCGCATGCAAAGAGCGACAATACCGGCTGCTTTGATCGACGAATGTTGTTTTTGGGAGACAAAGTTCCATAGTCGTAAAATTTAAGAAAAAAGCAACCGCTGTCGTTGTTATGAAGCGCCATGCTTCTAGCGTATTTCAGCCAGCATCTTTTGACTAAAAGAGTTGAGGAATTCCGATGAGAAGATTCATGAGTAAGCTGATACTGCTTGCCGCACTACTGGTTTTGCCATTGGTTGCGCAGGCACAGGACACGTCCTCGTCCATTCGAGGCCGGGTTTTGGATTCTGCCGGTGCTCCGGTCTCCGGCGCTTCGATCGTCGTTGAGGATATGCGTACGAACAATAAGCGTAGCTATCAAACGAACCGCACGGGCACGTTTCTCGCGACGAAGCTGCCGGTAGGTGGTCCGTACAGGGTGACCATCGACGGCTCGCAGACTTATGAGGTCAGTTCGATCGACCTCGGAGACACCTACAACCTGACGATCTACCTGCAAGACTCGACGATTGAAGAAATAGTCGCAATTGGCCAGGCTGGTGCAGCATTCGAGACAACGGCTGGTCCGACGGCGACGTTTAACCTTGGCGACCTCGACAGTGCGGTTGCGTTTAATCGTGATATTAAGGATGTCTACACCGTCGACCCACGGATGAATCTTGACGGATTTCAGGTTAACTGCGCCGGCAAACACCCACGTTTTAACAGCATTACGCTCGACGGTGTCAGCCACAACGACCGCTTCGGACTGAACAGCAATGGTTACTCGACGGCGACGGGAATGCCGTTTCCGTTCGATGCAATCCTGCAGGTTTCCGTGGAGCTTGCGCCGTTTGACGCAAACTATGGCGGCTTCACGGCTTGTAACGTCAATGCCGTGACCAAATCGGGTAGCAACGAGTGGGAAGCAAACGTATTCTACGAGTACACCACCCAGGACCTGATTAACGACGAGCTCGATGGAGCTGATCTCAGCAGCGACCAGGACTACAAGGAGGTCAAGCAGGGCTTTAGTGTTGGTGGGCCCATTCTCAAGGATCGTCTGTTCTTCTTCGCAGCCTATGAAGAATCCGAGGGGCCGCGATTCCTGGCGACCGGCTATGCTGGTTCCGGTAACGGCGAAGAACGATCGTGGCTGTCGCAGTCGGATTTCCAGACAATCGAGGACGCTGCGAGCAATATCTATATGTACGATACGGGTGGTCAGGGCAAAAACGGAGCGCAGGTCACTGAAAATTACATGGTACGGCTGGATTGGGACATTAACGAGGATCACAACGCCGCGGTAATTTACAACTTCTATGACGGCACGCAGACACGATCCTCTGACAGTGATCCGGACGAATTCGAATTCAGCAATCATTTTTATAACAAGGGGTCGGAGTCCACAACGACGACGTTTATCGTAACTTCGCAGTGGACGGATACGCTCTCCACCGAGTTGTTCTATACCGACAGTCGCATGAACGATTCGCAGGTTACAGTCGGACCGAAGGACATGGGCGATCACCAGATTGATCTTGGGAGCAACGTTATTTACCTGGGCGCGGACGACTCACGTCAGGCAAATTTACTGTTTACCGACTCCCAGTTCCTGAAGCTGACAGGACAATATCTCGTCGGCGACCATGTAATCAGTGCCGGCTACGAGAGCGAGGATCTTCGCGCTTTCAATATCTTTGTACAACACTCGGTAGGCGGCGAGTGGGACTATGACGATGATTCCGGTAGCAACCCGGCAGCTTGCGATGCCCTGACCGCACAGGGCCGCCACGACGATCCGACCTGCGGCACGACAGGTATCGACAAGTTCGTACTCGGTCGGCCGACCCAGGTTTACTACGGCAGCGGTGGCCTGACAAACGTTGCAACTGACGCGGCTGGAGATTACACCAACACATTTAATGCGTTGTATGTTCAGGATGAGATTTATTTTCCGAATCGGGATCTAACCTTGACCGCCGGACTGCGTTACGAATGGGTCACAAGCAGTGACCACCCGAATTTTAACGCCGCGCTTTCGACCGCTTTAGGCGTTGACAATGACCATGGTATCGATGGCATAAGCGCAGTGTTGCCGCGCGTAGGCTTTAGCTGGGGGATTCGCGATGATTTGACGTTGCGCGGTGGGATTGGGTTGTTTTCGGGCGGCAACCCGACTGTTTGGCTATCCAACGGGTGGACCAATGACGGTGTAACCATGGTACAGACGGACATCGAGTATAACGACGACGACCCGATGGGCGTTCCGCGCGACAACCCGTCGATTTTCGACGGCGGCATACCACTTGAGGCCGGTCGTGTTGGTGGTGCAATTCCGACGGAGTTGTACAACATCGTCGCAGCGACAGGAACGGATACGGGCGCCACACGGCGAACAAACCTGATAGATCCGAATTACGAGCAACCCAAAGAATGGAAGTTGTCGCTGGGCGGTAGCTGGGATATGCCCTGGGGGGGTATCATGGCCGAGCTGGACTACATGTATACAGTCCTGAAGGACGGCGCGATTTATGTCGATCCGGGGCAAGAGATCACGGGCATGACATCGGCGGGCGCGCCTATCTATTCGTTGATCACGCCTGGGGTTGATCAAAACCTGATGTTGACCAACACGAGTCGGGACAGCAAGGCACAGGTGATTTCGGCAACGTTCAACAAGAGCTTCGATTGGGGTTTGGACTTGCTGCTGGGGTATGCCTATACCGACGCTGAAGACGCCAGTCCGATGACGTCATTCACAGCAGGAACCAGCTTCAGTAACCTTGCGACGAACTACATTAACGATCCGAGGGCGGCTTTATCGAATTATAACGTCAGAAATCGCGTGACCTTGAGAGCAAGCTTCGCTCGCGAATTCTGGGGCGATAATACGACCCGTTTCACGTTAATGGGCTTTTACAGCGAAGGCCAACCGAGCACTTATACGCTGGACTCGGAAGACGTGCTGTCTGAAGGGCGTAATCGTCAGAGTCTCTTGTACGTGCCGGACGGCCCAAGTGATCCAAACGTAGTGTATGACCCGAATTTCGATGCTGCGTTGCAGGCGGAATTCTTTGCTTGGATCGATAGGAGGAATCTTAAGGGCGGAACATTCGTCCCTCGCAATTCCATAACGACGCACAGTAGTTGGCGTTTGGATCTGCGCATTGACCAGGAGATTCCGCTAGGTATGGAAGGCCTCAAGGCACGAGCGTTTTTGAAGATCTACAACTTCTCGAACATGCTGAATAGTAGTTGGGGACGCCAATACGATGCTCAGTTCTTTTCACGGGATGTTGTCGATGTTGATGGTCTGACTCCAACCGGGCAGTACATCTATGAGGACTTCGACCCGCGCAACGTATCAAATCTGCTAACGTTCAGCTCCTTGTGGGAGATGCGTCTCGGTATCGACATCAACTTCCGCTAGGACGATTGACTAGTTGAATTATAAAGGCCAGCCTTCGGGCTGGCCTTTTTTATGGCGAGTTGACCCTTTCGATGCTGATGACCAGCGGCCAGTGGTCGGATACTCCGACTTCCGCGGCAGAGTTGAACCGCAGCGGCCCGCCGTGGCTGGCTACTTGTTGGACATGGCGATTGGCAACCCATGCCGAATTCGGGCGCAGCTGCCAGGATGGCGCCCCGCGGTGCGCGGGCGAGAACAGGATCATGTCCAGAAAGGACCAGCTGTCGTCTCGCGCGTAGAAATACGTGCCGGGTGCTGACGCTTGATCGTGGGCAACCGTCCAGAACGGTCGCACCAGGTGCTCGAGGAGGCCCTTCTGACCATCCTCCGTGCTCGTGGTGTTGAAATCGCCGGCCGCGAATACATAATGGTCGTCAGGCAGGGCATCGCGCAGTCCTGATAGGTGTCCATAGGCGGCGACTCGCATCTCGGTCGGTTGAAACGGTGCCGGAAAATGCACGGCAAATCCCGTCAAAAGGGAGCCGTCCGGAAGTTCGAATGTGGCCTGCAGGACGCCACGGGTGTCGCCGGCGCGCTCCGGAAAGTCGTCGATCGTGAGTGGATGCAAAATAGCCGGTTCCGCGAGCGGCAGCTTGGACAGAAAGCCGACGTCGATTCCACGTGTGTCATCGCCCTCGATCAGGATGGCCGGCAGATAGCCGCTGTCGGCAAGATACCCGGTCCGTAACCGATTGAGTATCGACACATTCTCGACTTCCTGAAACGCGATTATGTCGGCGCCCTGCCCATCGTTGACCTGCTCGATCGCCTCGGCGAGAACGGTCAGCTTGCGATCGATGGCGATATCGCTCCAGTCGAGGTACAGGCATTCATTGCGCCAGGATGCCACTTCGATTTCATTGCACTTGGCGATATGCGTCGCGGACTGCTTTGCATCGATCGGCAGATAGGCTTTGTCGTCTTTACCAGGGTCATCGATATTGTCGAACAGGTTCTGCACGTTGAATGTCATGATCGTGATGGCATCAAGAGCGGGTGCAGCATCGACAACTTGTGCGCCAGGTGGCGCCTCCGACTCAAAGCAACCGAGCAGGGCGAGCAATGACATGAAGATCGTTGCCGAGCGCATCATTGCAGATAGAAATGTCATTGATTGACCGCTCCGCTGAGGTCAATGCGCAATAGTGGCGCATGCATTTTCTCGATAGTGACAAAGGCGAGGTTATCATTCGGCGCGAACGCAATTGCCTCTGCATTCCGGTACTTGCCGAGATTGAGGCCAAGAGGCCGGTTGCGAAGCGTGTCAATCCACGGCTCGTCGTTATTGCGCGAATAATGATAGATGCCGCGGTAGGTCAGAATCAGAGCGCTGCCACCGTCGGCCGAGATATCCATGGCGGTCGGTTGCCAGTACCAGCCGCTGTCTGCCGCGTTCCTGGTGTCACGCTGACTCGGTTGCGGCAAGCTGTCAATTTCGCCGAGACGTGTCGCAATGACCGTGTCGTTCGTATCGGGCATCAGCGGCACGGCGTACAGAACGGCCGGAATATTTCGCTTGCTGAGCACGAGGATTCGTCGTCCGGCAACGTCGACGGCGATGGCCTCGGCATCTGTTGGTCCCTCCGGGTAGCTGAAGTCGATTCGCCATGCGACATCGGTCTTGCCCTGATCAATGTCAGGTTCCTCGACGACATATAACGTGACAATCTTGCGTCGGCGCAGGTTATCGCCGATATCCGCAATGACCAAATACGCCTGTCCCTCCAGGCTAAATGAAGCGAGATCTTCCCAGTCACGATTGCTGGCCTTGACTAGATTCACTTTGCCCAGTTTGGCGCCGATCGTGTTGATCGCATACAGGATCGGCCCATCGTCGTCGTTGATGACCCACAACTGATCCGCATTTTTGTACGATCGTGCCAGCCCACTCGCCTCGTCGAGCGATTCGTACTGCAGGTAGCCGGTGACTTCGATCGGCGAGCCCCCTTGCGGCAGCTTGTCCGCGTCGGCGCAGCCAGTGAGCAGAATCGAGACGCAGATCAATAGACGCATGACACACTACCGCGGTATTGTTGTTGTAATGACAAAGTGTGGCGCAGACCCACACGAGAAGCGAGCAGTATGGCGACTAAACACATGAATGCAGCGCCCGGCGATTTCGCCGAAACCGTGCTGATGCCCGGCGATCCTCTGCGCGCGCAGTATATAGCGGATAGCTACCTTGATGACGCCAGGCGTGTAACAGATGTGCGCAATATGTGGGGATTTACCGGTGAATACAAAGGACAGGCCGTATCGGTAATGGCACATGGCATGGGGATTCCATCGGCGTCCATCTACTGTACCGAGCTAATCACAGAGTATGGGGTCAAGCGCGTTATACGCGTTGGCAGCTGCGGCACTTCGCATCCCGACGTCAAACTGCGTGACATCATCATTGGCATGGGCGCGTCGACGGACTCAGGCGTTAATCGCATGCGCTTCGGCGGTTACGATCTCGCGGCACTGGCGACTTTCGACCTGGTCAGGAAGGCAGTGGCCGCCGCCGAGCAACAGGGCGTGCGCTATCACGTCGGCAATTTGTTCTCTGGTGATCTCTTCTATACGCCCGATCCCGATATGTTCGAGATATTGGCGAAGTACAATGTCTACGGTATTGAGATGGAGGCGGCCGGAATCTACCCGATTGCGGCTGAGTATGACGTTGAAGCGCTGGCCATATGTACGGTCAGCGACGATATTCCGTCCGGCGCGGCCCTGTCTTCGGCAGAAAGACAGACGACATTCGATGCGATGATTCTCGTTGCGCTCCAGACGATCATCGCGGAAGACTGATTGATCATGAACCTGTCTGCAGTACCAGCCAGTACGAATATGCCGGACCTGAGTCGTGTCGCGACGGTCGATGAAGTCGGTGTCAATGAACGCGTTGCACGATTTCAGAGTCGCAGCATTAAG
>JADFKA010000074.1 GCA_022565135.1 Pseudomonadota bacterium | reverse complement strand
GGCCAGCGTCCAGTCATTCTTGCTGGACGACATTCATCCGCACGATCTCGGCACAATACTCGACCATCAGGGCATCGCAATTCGTACCGGGCATCACTGTGCCATGCCGGTCATGGATTATTTTGGAATACCAGGGACTGCACGGGCGTCCTTGGCCCTCTACAATAATGTCGATGATGTCGATCGGCTCGTGGCAGGGCTCGACAAGGCAAAGCAGATATTCGCATGAGCGCCGTCGATATCAATGGCCGCGACGATTTGCGTGAACTGTATCGCGAGTTGATTCTTGATCACGCGAAAAGCCCACGCCATTTCGGCAAGCTCGCCGGCGCGACGCACACTGCCGAAGGCATCAATCCGCTGTGTGGCGATAAATTGCGCTTATACCTGCGTCTGGATGATGAGGATAAGATCGATGCGGCCACCTTCGAGGGTTCCGGGTGTGCTATATCAGTGGCGTCGGCGTCCGTGATGACCGATACCATTATTGGCCTGGACGTGTCAGTCGCTCTTGAGTACTTTCGTGCTGTAACGCGACGCCTGACTGATCCAGGGCAGGATTATGCTGATAATCTCGATCTCGGCAAGATTATGGCGTTCGATGGCGTGCATGAATTTCCATCGCGAATCAAGTGTGCGACGCTTGCCTGGCACGCATTGAATTGCGCAATACACAATCAGACCAAACCGGCATCAACGGAGTAGCAGCACCTATGTTCGGCCACGCAAATGAACCTTTCTCACTTGCACGTGATGTCAAGACAATCCTCATCCCGGACGGCGAAGAAGTCGTTCTGCGGGCAGGGACCAGCGGCTTCCTCACCCAGGCCCTGGGTGGCAGCTTCACAGTGTACGTTGAGGGCAATTTGTTTCGCATTGCCGGCGCCGATGCCGACGCACTCGGCAAAGACCCGGTGTCGCCACCCGAGATTCCGGACAATGCGTCAGATGAAGATATCGAAGCTGTTATCTGGCAGCAGCTCAAGACCTGCTACGACCCGGAGATTCCCGTCAATATTGTCGACCTTGGCCTGGTTTATCGATGCGAAGTGACGCCGCTGGGCAACGGGCAACGATCTGTCACCGTGGACATGACTTTAACAGCACCCGGCTGCGGCATGGGCGAGATCCTTGTGCAGGATGCGCAGGAAAAGATCGCTATCATCCCGACCGTTGCTGATGTAGTGGTGCAACTTGTTTTCGACCCACCCTGGAACCAGGACATGATGTCCGATGAGGCACGATTGCAGACTGGCCTCATGTAAGCTTCGGTGCAACACCGATTGTCGCTACCCTACTGATGAAGACTCTGACTCTGGTACGCCACGCCAAGTCCAGCTGGAAAAATGTAAGCCTCGGCGATCGCGAGCGCCCACTCAATGGTCGGGGTGAACGCGATGCGCCGGTCATGGGCCAGCGGATAGCAACGGCTGGTATTCGCCCATCGCTGATAATCTGCAGCCCGGCCATGCGTGCCTGGACAACGGCGAAGGTCATCGCCGGCGAGATTGGCTATCCCGTCGAATTTCTGCAGCGAGAGGATGATGTGTATCTCGCCTCACTCGATACACTGCTCGACGTCATTGCCGTCCAGGATACTGGCTTCAACAACCTGATGATCGTCGGCCACAACCCGGGCCTGACAGCATTTGCAAATTTCCTGTCGCCCGGACTGACAAGTAATATGCCGACGGCGGGATTTGTGTCGGTCAGGTTCGAGCGCGACGATTGGAATCTACATGAGCAGCCCGAGACCGAACTTGTCGTTTACGATTATCCAAAAAAGTCGCACTAGTACTCCGTCAAGGTGATATTGACGGAGTACTAGCACTCAGGAACGTTGACAGCAAGGCCGCCCTTTGACGTCTCCTTGAAACTCGAAGACATGGCGAGACCTGTTTGGCGCATTGTTTCGATGACCTGGTCCAGCGAAACTTTGTGCGTACCGTCACCATGCATCGCGAGTCTCGCCGCATTGATGGCCTTCACCGAACCCATCGCATTGCGCTCAATACAGGGTATCTGCACGAGCCCCCCGATCGGATCACAGGTCAGGCCCAGGTTGTGCTCCATGCCGATTTCGGCAGCTTCCTCGATATGATCGTTTGAACCACCGAGCGCCGCGACAAGTCCTCCAGCTGCCATAGAACACGCGACACCGATCTCCCCCTGACAACCCATTTCGGCGCCCGAAATTGACGCATTGATCTTGTAAAGTATGCCAATCGCACCCGCAGTCAGTAAAAAATTGCGAATGCCGTTCTCGTTCGCATCCGGAACAAAATGATGGTAGTACATCATCACGGCAGGAATGATTCCCGCCGCACCGTTAGTTGGAGACGTGACGACACGACCGCCGACAGCATTCTCCTCGTTAACCGCGATGGCATACGCATTCACCCAGTCCAGTGCATCGAGTGCCGATGGCTCATCGCGCTCTTCCAGTGTTCGACGTATTTTGGCAGCCCGTCTCAGCACCGCCATTTTTCCAGGAAGGACACCATCTGCATGCAATCCTCGATCGATGCAGGCCTGCATTGCGATCCATAGATCGTCGATTCGACGTGTAACGTCCTCGGCATCGCGCCATCCACACTCGTTCTCAAACATCAACTCGGCGATGCCAAGCCCATGCTCCTTGGCCAGCGACAGTAATGACTCTGCGCTATCAAACGGGTACGGAGGCTCTCCTTGCTGGCAGGCGACTTCAGGCTCATCGCCGCGTACGATAAAGCCACCACCCAGGGAGTAGTACAGCTCTTCGATGATGCTCTCGCCGGCTGCGATGCTGGCCACGAAACGCATGCCGTTCGTGTGCCGCGGCAGTTCCTCGCCGAAGTCAAAAACAATGTGTCTCTCGGGGTCAAATACAATGCGGCCCAAGCCCATCACGTCGAGTTCATGGCTGGCATGTATGCCGCGCAAAATACCCTCGACGGCGTCAGGATCGATCGTCTCGGATTGCATGCCCATGAGTCCAAGCATGATCGCCGAGTCCGTACCGTGCCCCTTACCCGTAAAGGCGAGCGATCCGTACAGCGTGACCTGGATCGAAGTGGCTTCTGCCGCGGCCGATTCGAGTTGTAAAGCGAATTCACGCGCGGCCTTCATCGGCCCGGTCGTGTGTGAACTCGACGGACCGATACCGATTTTGAAGATGTCGAATATACTGATCGTCGCCATGGCTATTGTCAGTCCATTGACAGCAGCGTCGCGTTGCCGCCGATCGCTGCAATGTTGTTGCTGATCGAATACTCGGTACCAAATCTCGGCAAGTAGTAGGGACCGCCGGCTTTCGGGCCCGTACCGGACAAGCCACGACCACCGAACGGTTGTACGCCGACGACGGCACCGACCATGTTGCGATTGATGTAGAAATTTCCAGCGCCGGACAACGCGGCAATCTTTCTTGCTCGTGAGTCGATACGACTGTGCAGCCCCATCGTCAGACCGTATCCGGTCGCATTTATGGCGTCAACAGTCGCCCGAAGATCCTTGCTGCGAAAACGCAGGATATGCAGAACCGGTCCAAATACTTCACGTTGAAGCACATCGATGCTATCGATTTCAATCAGCGTCGGCGGAAAAAACGTGCCCGATTGCGTTGCGTCAGGCAATGTACAGCCATGCAATATTTTGGCTTTCCTGCCCATCGTTGCAACATGTGTGGCCAGTAGTGAGCGTGCTTCTTCATCAATTGTCGGACCGACATCGGTCGAAAGCAAAGATGGGTCGCCGATATCGAGTTCTTGCATATGGCCAATCAGCATTTCAATTACACGCGGTGCAATTTCCTCCTGCAGGCACAGGATTCGCAGGGCCGAACAGCGCTGCCCGGCGCTATTGAAGGACGAAGTCACGCTATCGAGCACCACCTGCTCCGGCAACGCAGAACTGTCCACAAACATCGCGTTCTGCCCGCCGGTCTCAGCGATCAGGGCCGCGATCTGACCATCCCTGGCCGCCAGAGCCCTGTTGATCAGCCTTGCGGTTTCAGTCGAGCCCGTGAACGCAACGCCCGCGACGCGTGGATCTGCGATCGCGCGCCCGCCTACTGTGGCCCCGTCTCCAGGCAAGAAATGCAATACAGAAGGAGGTACGCCGGCCTCGAGCAACAGCCTGATAGCACAGTACGCAACAAGCGGCGTCTGTTCGGCCGGCTTTGCCAGTACGGCGTTGCCGGCCGCTAACGCAGCTGCAACCTGTCCGGTAAAAATTGCCAGTGGAAAATTCCAGGGACTGATACACACAAATACGCCGCGCCCACGTAAGCCGTGCGTGTTGCGTTCACCTGTTGGTCCCGGCAATTCAATTGGCTCACCGAACAGTCTGTTCGCCTGCGCCGCGTAATAGCGTAGAAAATCCACGGCCTCTCGAATTTCGGCGATAGCATCGGGAATCGTCTTACCGGCTTCGGCAACGCAGAGTGTCAGCAACTCCGCCCTATTGTCCTCAAACAGATCGGCAGCGCGGTTCAATATTTGCGCACGATCCTGCGCCACCGTGTTATTCCACGCGGCCTGCCCGGCAAGAGCCTGCTCCAGCGCTGCGTCGACATGTTTCGCTTCTGCCAGCTGGCACTCACCGACGACCTGGCTTGTGTCGGCCGGATTGACCGACGCAGCCGCAATGCCCTGTTTGGACTCGCCACCGATGATCGGGCAAGCCGTGTATGGCCTGGCCGCGGCTGATTGCATAGCTGCCAGCAAGTCAACACTGACATTTCGATCCGGGAGGTTGATACCGTTGGAATTGCGGCGCTCATCGCCAAAGAGATCACGCGGAGACACGATGCGAGGATGCGGCTGGTAATCGAGGTTCCGGACAATGGTAATCGGGTCGGCAATGATGTCCTGAATATCAATCTTCTCGTCAACAATCCGGTTTACGAATGACGTGTTAGCGCCATTTTCGAGCAAGCGCCGCACCAGGTAGGGCAACAGGTCCTCATGGCTCCCAACCGGAGCATAGACGCGACAGGGTCGAGAAAACCTCTCGGGGTCGATGACTTGCGCATACAGCTCTTTGCCCATGCCATGCAAGCGTTGAAATTCGTAATCGCGTCGCGATCCAGCGTAGTGCATTACGCTCGCCAGGGTGTGAGCATTGTGCGTTGCAAACTGCGGATACAGGGAATCGCCGGCCGCCAGCGATTGCCGTGCACAGGCAAGGTAGGAAATGTCGGTATGCGCCTTGCGCGTGAAAACCGGGTAACTCGACAGTCCCAATTCCTGCCCATGCTTGATTTCGGTATCCCAATACGCGCCTTTTACCATACGCACGGGGATACGCCGGCCAACGTCGCTCGCCAGGTCGGCCAGGAATCTGATGACGTCCCGAGCGCGCCGCTGATAGGTTTGCACAGCGAGGCCCAGGCCTTCGTAGTCACCTATCGCGCTGTCTTTATAAACACTGGCGAAGATTTGCAGGGAAATCTCCAGACGGTCGGCCTCTTCGGCATCAATGGTCAAACCCACGCCTGAGTCCTTCGCCTGCATGACGAGCTCGGCGACGCGCGGCACGAGTTCGGTCATCACACGCTCTTGTTGCATATACGAGTAGCGCGGATGCAGCGCGGATAGCTTCACCGAAATACTCGCTGCCGAGAAGATGTCTGGTGCAGGCGCCTGTGGTCCTGCACCAATACTGCGGATCGCATTGCGATAGGCGTCGAAGTAGCGTTCCGCGTCGGTACGGGTCAATGCGGCCTCACCCAACATGTCGAACGAATGACGATAAGCCTTATTGTCCTTTTTCACGGAGCGCGCGAGCGCCTCATCGATCGTCCGTCCCATGACAAATTGGTGGCCCATAATTCGCATCGCCTGGCGCATCGCCGTTCTGACGACGGGTTCGCCTGCACGACTGGCAAGCTTGCCAAGTAACTGCACAGGATTGACCTTGACGACTTCATCGAGCTGCAGCAGTTGCCCAGTCAACATCAGGCCCCAGGTCGACGCGTTGACAAACAGCGAGTCGCTTTCGCCAAGATGATCCTGCCACCGTGCCGAGGTGATTTTATCGGCGATCAATCTGTCTGCAGTGTCCGCGTCGGGAATGCGCAGCAGCGCCTCGGCGATGCACATGAGCAATACACCCTCCTCCGAGGACAAATCATACTGCTGCAAAAATGCGTCAATGCCACTGGTTTTGGTCGTTCTTCGGCGTACTGCCCCGACGAGCAGCGCGGCCGTTTCTCGAATTTTTCCGCGGCCCACCGCACCCGGATCCGCCGCATCAGTCAGCTCCGCGACAAGGGTCGCTTCATCGGCCAGGTACAGATCGTTGATGTAGGGAATGGTGCTGCGATGTGCAGCTGGTTGATCGCTAAAACGCATGCAAAAGAACCATCAGTTCACTCCATTCTCGAAATCACATCTTGCTATACTTTGCGGCCTTTGAATATAGGGGTGTGTTCCCGTGACAGCCAGTTTTCTTGCGTCTCTAGCCGCGCAAACCGAGGCCCTGAAATCTCAGGGCCTCTACAAGACCGAAAGACTGATAACCGGGCCCCAACAGGCGCAAATAAATGTCAAAAGCAATGGCGGTGCGCAGCACGCGCTCAACCTCTGCGCCAATAACTACCTGGGACTCGCCAATCATCCCGATGTCATTGCGGCAGCTCACAAAGCACTCGATGAATACGGTTACGGCATGTCGTCAGTGCGCTTTATCTGCGGCACGCAAACATTGCACAAGGATCTCGAGCAGCGCATCAGCGTGTTTCTCGGCACGGAGGATACGATCCTGTATCCGTCATGCTTTGATGCGAATGGGGGTCTGTTCGAGACAATCCTTGGCGATCAGGATGCCGTGATCAGTGACGCGCTGAATCATGCGAGCATTATCGACGGCATCCGCTTATCGAAGGCACAGAGATTTCGTTACCAGCATGACGACATGCGAGACCTGGCCAGGCAGCTTGAGGCGGCCAGCGGTGCCAACGCAAGACTTATCGTTTCCGATGGCGTTTTTTCGATGGACGGCACGATTGCCAATCTCCAGGCGATCTGTGATCTCGCTGAAAAATACGATGCGCTGACGATGATCGACGATTGTCACGCCACGGGCTTTCTTGGCGCTACAGGTCGCGGTACTCACGAATTTCGCGACGTAATGGGGCGTGTAGACATCATTACGGGAACACTGGGTAAAGCATTGGGCGGCGCATCCGGAGGATTCACGTCGGGACGCAAGGAAATCGTCGCATGGCTGAGACAGCGATCACGTCCGTACCTGTTCTCAAATTCGGTTGCACCGATTATCGTGGCCGCAACGATTGCTGTTTTCGATATGCTTGAACGCGACAGTACGCTGCGGGAGACATTGCATGACAACGCATCTTATTTCCGCAATAAGATGACGGAACGAGGCTTCGACCTGCAACCGGGTGAGCACCCGATCATTCCGGTCATGCTTGGCGACGCAAGGGTGGCAAAGGCGATGGCAGACAAATTGCTGCTACGCGGTGTATACGTCGTCGGATTCTCCTTCCCTGTCGTACCGAAAGACCAGGCAAGAATACGTACGCAGATGTCGGCCGGCCTGACACACGAGCAACTGGACTTTGCGATCGACGCGTTCACTGATGTTGGGCGGGAACTCAAGGTCATCAACTGATGCGGGCTCTCGTCAAGAAAAAAGCGCAGCGTGGCATCTGGATGGATGACATCGAGGTGCCACACGTCGGACCCAACGATGTGCTGATAAAAGTGATTCGAACCGCTATCTGCGGCACTGATATTCACATCTACCAGTGGAATGACTGGGCGAGGAACACGATTTCCGTGCCACTCGCGATCGGCCACGAATTCTTCGGTGAAATTGTCGAGTGCGGCAGCGAGGTCAAGGGTTTCAACACCAGTGACCGGGTGTCCGCCGAAGGCCACATCACCTGCGGCGTTTGTCGAAATTGCCGTGCCGGGCGAAGACACCTGTGCATGAACACCACCGGCGTGGGTGTCAATCGACCCGGAGCATTTGCCGAATTCCTGTCCGTGCCGTCAT
>JADFKA010000073.1 GCA_022565135.1 Pseudomonadota bacterium | reverse complement strand
AATGCGGCAGCGCCGACGTTTTGCATGAATGACGAGATTAGGGCTGCCGAGCCCGCGATCAGCGACACAATCTGGTTTTCAGCCTTGCCGCCGTAGCGCAGGATTGCCCAGGCAATGCGCTCCATGGCGCCGGTCTTGTCGAGACCGCCGCCCAGGATCATGACGCCGATAATTGAGATTACGGCGTTACTTGAAAAGCCGGAAAATACGACATCGGGCGTGACTAAATTCTTCAACCCGGGCACGAAGATCAACAGACCCAACAGCGTCATGATCAACATTGCGGCCACATCGACGCGCAGCAACTCCGTCGCGAAAATGACCACGGCGAATGCGACGATCAGCATGACGATCACCATTTCAGTGGTCAGTATCGGCAGCGCATCCATCGGCTCATTATATAAGGGTCGCAAGGAGGATATTTAAATTTCCAACGGGTCGGTGCACCAAGTAATAATGCGGATATTGCTAAGACTGAATCATGTTTTTTGCTAGACTTTCGTACACTGCCGCTCATAACAATAAATAGATCGATAACGGCTCATGACTCATGGCGGAATTTGGCCAGAAAACTGGGGATTGCTGTACGCCGCCTTTGCGTTCTCGCAAGCTATCGGCCTGATCACCTATTGGACCTTGCTGGCGCTGACAGGCTTGTTCTGCTGGCTCTTCACGGTCTCGGACGGCAACCAGTTGCAGTTTAGTGCGGGCCTTGTAATTTGGGCCACTATCTACATTATGGCTTTTGCGCTGCTTAATGCTGTTGCGGCAATGGTGGACAGGTCCGGCCGTCATAACATCACCCTGATGGAGTACAAGCATGTCCTCAACCTACACACCAGTCCTCGATAAAAAGGTTTTCTTTACCTCTATCGGTACTGTCCTGACGGTTAGCTCGCTGATGATCCTGTTCCCGGTTACCTCGGCAGGCATCGCTCACGCGGCCATGCAATTCATTACCGACAAATTCGGCTGGCTGTATCTGTTGACCGGTGTGATGCCGCTGGCCTTCGCCGGATGGCTCGCATTCGGCCGCTTTGGCCAGATCAAGTTTGGCCGCGCCGATGAAAAACCCGAGTACTCAACGGTGAGCTGGGTAGCGATGATGTTTACCGCCAGCATGGGCGCAAGCCTGATTGCCTGGGGTTTCGCCGAGCCCATCTTTTACATCCAGACGCCGCCTTTGGGTATTGCAGCAAACACTGCGTCCGCGTTCGAATTCGCACACATGTACCCGATATTTCACTGGAGCCTTGCGCCGTGGGCCATGTATTGCCTGCCTGCGATACCCATCGCCTACATGGTGTATGTTCGCGGCGCCAACAGCTTGCGGATCAGTGACGCCTGTAACGAAGCGCTGCCCGAACGAGGCCGTAAATCCGCCAAAACCATCATCGATATCCTGGTCGTCATCAGCATCGTGGGTGGTGTCGCGACATCCATCGGCCTGGGTGTGCCGCTGGTATCAGCGTTGGCAGTAGAACTCCTGGGCGTGCCCGACAACTTGCTGACTCAGATCGCCGTCATCATGCTGTGGACGGTCATTTTTGGCACCAGCGCCTTCCTGGGGCTGCGCAAAGGCATTAAGGTGTTGGCCGACATCAATATCGTCCTGATGTTTTTCTTCCTGGCGTTCATTTTGGTGTTGGGTCCCACCGTCTACATCCTGTCTATCAGTGTGAACAGCTTAGGACTGTTATTCGACAATTTTCTTCGTATCAGTTTCTGGACCGACCCTATCGAACGTGGTGGTTTTCCGGAAACCTGGACGATTTTTTACTGGGCGTGGTGGTTTGCTTATGCGCCGATGATGGGTCTGTTTTTCGCACGCATTTCAAGGGGTCGAACCATCAGGCAAGTCGTCGTCGGGGTCATCGGCCTGGGCAGCCTGGGAACGTTCCTGTTCATGAGTGTTGCCGGCGTGGCCGACATTTATTCTAACGATAGTCACAGTCCTGTCGGTCATCTTTTATGCGACGACCTTCGATTCTGCCGCCTACGTTCTTGCCAGCATCTGCACGAAAGATTTACCCGGCGACCAGGAGCCGGGCCGCATCAATCGTGTGATATGGGCCATTGGCCTGGGACTCGTAGCGACCGGTCTTATGGTTGCGGGGGGGCTGGATACGATCAAGTCCATGACCGTGGTGACGTCAATGTCGGCATTACCCGTGTTGTTTATGATGTGCTACACCTTATATAGATGGTTGCAGCAGGACTTTCCGGGTCTGGCCAAGCCAAAGGTGCATACATTGGAGCCGCATTGACGAATTCAGGCGCTTAAGCGCTTTGCCGTCCTGCCTGTGGCGGGTGAGTCAAAGTCCTCAATATCATTTGTCGACGCACTCAACGACGACGGATGACTCTCACACGATGCCAGATGGGTGGCAGCATTTCCCGCAGTCGATAATGCTGATAATAGGTCGTCGATAAGGTCATCAGCGGATTCCAGCCCAACCGAGAGCCGAATCAGCCCCGCTGTGATGCCAGCTTTCTCAAGCGCTTCGGCCCGTACCGGAGCGTGCGTCATCGAAGCCGGGTGGCAGACGAGACTCTCGACACCACCAAGCGATTCGGCCAGCGAAAAATGTCTTAGTTGATTCAGAAAAGCCCGAACGGCCGAGTCGCCTCCTCGAATCTCGAAACTCAACATGCCGCCGAAGCCGCGTTGCTGGCGTGCGGCGATGTCATGCCCGGTGTGATGGGGCAAGCCCGGGTAGTAAACACACTCGATTTGCGGCTGACCAAGCAGCACATTGGCCAGCGCATGTGCGTTTTCTTCATGCTGGCGAATGCGCGCATGCAAAGTGCGCAGGCCGCGCAATGTCAGAAAGCTGTCGAATGGTGCGCCCGTGATGCCGAGGCAATTGGCCCACCAAGCGAGTTTTTCAGTCAGGTCGTCCGTCGCCGCAATCACTGCTCCGCCGACAACATCGCTGTGGCCATTTATATACTTCGTTGTGGAATGAATAACGATATCAGCGCCGTGTGCGATCGGGTTCTGCAGCGCCGGAGACAAGAAGGTGTTGTCCACCACCAACAGGGCACCGCAATCTTTCGCAAATTGAGCTGTCGCCGCGATATCCACAATGCGCAACAGAGGATTCGACGGTGTCTCGGTCAATATCATTTTCGGCTTGCGTTTGCAGGCTCGAGCAAGGCTATCGGCATTGGTCTGATCGACGAACAGTACCTCGAAGTGGCCCATCGCTGCGAGGCTCTCAAACAGACGATAGGTGCCGCCATAGCAGTCGTGCGGCGCGATTACGATATCGCCGGGTCGAAGCAAATGGCAAACCAGAGTGAGAGCAGCCATGCCGGACGACGTAATTACGGCGCCGGCGCCGCCTTCCAGTTCAGCCAGCGCCACTGCCAAAGCGTCACGTGTCGGGTTGCCCGATCGCGTGTAATCGTAGTCACGCTTTTCTCCAAATCTCGCAAATGCGAAATTGGACGAGAGGTACAGGGGAGGGATAACAGCTCCGTGCTGCGTATCCGTTTCAATCGCCGCGCGTACGGCAATCGTCGCTGCATCAGGTCTGTGTTTCATTTTCAGGTCTCAACATTTGGTTCCAATAATCGTCCTTCTCATCGGAACCCTGCGAAACCCGCAAGGGAGTGTGTGTCGAGCCCTTTCTCTGCCCTTATGAGGCAGCGTATTGCTACGACACTCATCTCTCGGTGATCCTGATGGTCACCGCAGGAGTTGGCACCTTTCCCGGATGGTTAGTCCTGGAGGTTGCCCCGGCATCGCTGGGCCTT
Organism: Pseudomonadota bacterium; assembly: GCA_022565135.1. Classification (GTDB taxonomy): domain Bacteria; phylum Pseudomonadota; class Gammaproteobacteria; order Steroidobacterales; family Woeseiaceae; genus UBA1847. The sequence continues at coordinate 4,248 of JADFKA010000073.1, read as the reverse complement.
ACCCTCAGCCGGTCTCGATGAGTCGTAGGTAGTCTATGTGTGAAGTGTGCAGGTCGTCAAGTACTACATCACTGTTTACCGTTTGTCCGTCGAACCACTGCAGGTGTTCGGCCGCCCCTACCGACTTGCCGATAAAGATCATTGCAGGTGAAACAATATTCGCTTTTTTCGCATCGTCATCGATGCAAGCGGCCGAACTCAGGATCGTACGTTGCCGCGAGGTAGTGCCGTTTTCGACAATGGCCACGGGGAGGTCTGGCGACACACCGCCATCCTTTAGCTGCCGTCTGATATCAGCAATCGAACCGACGCCCATGTAGAGGGCCAGCGTGTGCCCCGAGTTCAAGAGCTGTGGCCAGTCGGGACCGAGGTCGTTACTGAGCTTCGCCGTCGCCAATGTCACGCTGCCGCTGACACCGCGCAATGTGAGGGGAATGCCTGCATAGGCAGCGCAGCCCAATGCCGCCGAAATCCCTGGGACGATTTGAAACGGCAGTCCTGCGTTTGCCAGCGACAACGCCTCTTCACCACCTCGGCCAAACACGAATGGGTCGCCGCCCTTGAGACGGCAAACGCGATTGCCTTCACGCACGAGCTCGACCAGCAGTTCGTTAATTTCCGTTTGCGACATCTCCTGCGAGCCGGCGCGTTTGCCAACGGGGATCAATTCGGCTTCCTTGCGCGCGAAGTCGAGTATCGGCTTGGACACGAGTCGATCGTAAAGCACAACGTCGGCGCGGCCGATTAATTGCTGCCCGCGAAGTGTAACCAGACCTGGGTCTCCAGGGCCGGCGCCGACGATCCATGCTTCGCCTTGTGATTCCTTATCGTCCGTAATCTCGCCCACAAGTTCCGCCCGCATCGCTTTTTCTGCAGCGACTTGCCGGCCTGCCAGCAAATGCTCTGCTATTGGACCCGTGAAAAACCGCTGCCAAAACCGGCGGCGTTCTCGCAGGCTCCCAAATCGCTTCTTGACCAAGTCGCGCCAACGGCCGGCCTGCGCAGCCAGATCTCCGATCCTTTGCGGTATCCAAGCCTCTATGCGGTTCTTCAATTGCTGCGCGAGCACTGGTGCGTTGCCCTCTGTGCCGATCGCCACGATTATTGGCGAGCGATCGACGATTGCGGGCAAAATGAAAGAGGATGCCGCGTTATCGTCCACGACGTTGCAGAATCGTCCAGCGACGTCGGCGTCCATTGCAATTCGATGATTGAGCGATTCGTCGTCCGTAGCGGCGATGATTAACCAGAAACCTGCGCCAACGGCGTCACTGTATTGCTCGGGAAAATAGGTGATGCGACCCAAGTCAATCTGCGCCTGCAGCGATTCGGTGACAGACGATGCGAGGACACTGATCTTTGCTCCAGTGCGTTGCAGCAAGCGAACTTTGCGCTCGGCAACGGTGCCTCCGCCGACAACCAGGCAGGGTTTATTTGTCAGTTTCAAGAATATCGGCAAACGATCCAAATTCTTTCCTCAGAGCCTCAGTTCGACCATAACCAGCTGCCGCGGCCATTGAAAATATCGATTTCTTTGGCAACCAGACGTCAAGGGCATAAGGACCAAGAACGAACAAATTGAACACCTCAACAGTTGGCGGGTTATATTTGACTCGCCATCCGTACAGTGTTTATATCGGATACAGCATGAAGTACTCAGTCGAAAACGCGATGATGATGTGTTGCTGCCGGGACCATCGGCGGCATTAGTGCGCGTGTATTACTGAAATACGAAGCGACGAACACTTAAAGCCGCCAAATCGAAAGATTGGCGGCTTTTTTTATATTGAATACGCACAGGAAAAATCGGTATGACATTAATTCAATTGAAATACTTACTCGGTGTCGTGGACAATGGCCTGAATATCACGGCGGCGGCAGATCGCCTGTATACGAGCCAGCCAGGTATCAGCAAGCAGCTCCGGCAGCTCGAGCAGGAAGTCGGCGTACAGATATTTTCCCGCAAGGGTAAATCGCTGGTTGCCATCACGCCCGCCGGTTCAACGATCGTGGCATACGCTCGCAAGATACTGCGCGACGTCGACAATATCCGCAGTGTCGGGCAGGATCTGATGGCCGAGCAGGAAGGCACGCTGTCCATAGCGACGACCAACACCCAGGCGCGCTACGTGTTGCCGGATGTCATCAGCCAATTCCATGAACGTTATCCCAAGGTCAACCTTGAGCTGCACCAGGGTTCGTCGGAGCAGATCGCGGCCCTGGTCGCCGAGGGCCGTGTCGATTTCGCGATCGCGACGGACTCGCAATCGCTGTTTCCGGAACTCAACTTGTTGCCGTGTTTTCACTGGGATCGGATCGTACTTACCAAGAAAGATCATCCGCTTGCAACATCACAACACGAACTGTCGCTAGCAGCTCTCGCGGAGCATCCGTTGATCACTTATGTGTTCAGCTCGAATCGGGAGTCAAGTTTCCTGCGTGCTTTTGCTGAGCAGCAGTTGCAGCCGAATGTTGTGTTTACCGCGCGTGATGCCGACGTCATCAAGACCTATGTGCGCATGGGTATGGGTGTCGGGGTCATCGCACCGATGGCGATCCTGTGTGAGGATCTTGAGGATTTGCACGCCACATGCGCGAGGGGAATGTTTCCGACTGTAACGACCTGGATCGGTATGCCACGTGATCGTGCTCTGCGTCGCTACATGCTCGATTTCATCGCGCTGTTTGCGCCAAACTGGCCGCGAGAATTCATTGAGCTGGCGACCACGGCGGATTCACAGCAGGTCGTCGACGAGCTTGCGAAGAAAGTTGACCTGCCAACGCGCTCCGGTTGCGAGCAGGGCATTGCGGCCGCCGCCTAGTACTCCGTCAATATCACGTGGACGGAGTACTGCCAATTTCGTGAATGCCACATTCGCGCTTGATGCCGAAAAAGCGCAGCTGATCCTGTTCGCTGACCTCGTGGATTGAACGCGTCGTGTGATAGTCACCAATGCTGATGTAGCCGTGCTCCCAGAGCGGGTGGTAGGGCAGGTCGTTTTGCGTAAGGTATCGATGCACGTCCCTGTCGCTCCAGTCGGCGATCGGGTGAACTTTCCAGCGCTCGCTTGACCACTCCAGGAATGGCGTATTCTGACGGCTTGGAGCCTGCGAGCGCCGCAGTCCGGCAAACCAGGTACCGACGCCGAGTTCGTCGAGGGCGCGTTTCATCGGCTCGACTTTGACCTGCTGGTTGTATTCTTCAAGCGCTTCCGGCCCCATGTTCCAGCGTTCGCCGTAGCGTGCCTCTTGCCAGTGCGGCGATACATCCGCACGAAACACCTGCACATTCAGGTCCAGTTTCTCGGTCAACTGATCGATAAAGCGATAGGTCTCGGGAAACAGGTAACCCGTGTCGATCAGAATGACCGGTATGTTCGATTGCTGCTGTGAGAGTAAATGCAGTGATACCGCGGCCTGCGCTCCAAAACTGGAGCTGACTACGTGCTGACCGGGTAAATTCTCGAGCGACCAACGGACTCGCTCCTGCGCGCTCAGCTTTTTGAACACTGCATTGCAGTGATCGAGGGCAAGCTGCCGCGATGCGTCGTCGTCATGGGTAATGCATGGAATTACGCTTGCGCAGGCTGCCATCAGTTTATCTCCGCAAGCGAATAATTGTGGCGATCAATGAAGTCACCAAAAGATTCATTGGCCCGTCGTTGCTCAACGAATGAAGTCAGCCATTGATCGAGAATGTCGAGAATCTGCGATTCGTTGACGTTTTCGTGTGTCAGCGTGTTCAGGCGTGTGCCGTTGCTGTCGCCGCCCAGGAACAGACTGTATTGCCCGGGCGCCTTGCCGACCAACGCGATCTCGGCCAGGTAAGGTCGGGCGCAGCCATTCGGGCATCCCGTGATGCGCAGCGATATTGGCTCCTCGATCAGGCTGTGTTTCGCCAGCAGCGACTCCACTTGTTCCAGGAGGTCGGGCAGGTATCGTTCGGCCTCGGCCATTGCCAGGCCGCAGGTCGGGAACGCGACGCAAGCCAGCGCCTGTTGGCGTAACGGAGAAATTTTCTGCGCTGGTTTGACGCCGTGGCTTTGCAATAAGTTCTCGATCTGTAGCTTTTTCTTTGCAGGAACGCCACTGATGATGACGTTTTGGTTTGCCGTCAATCGAAATGTGCCCTGATGCACTTTCGCGATTTCCGCCAAAGCACTCATCATCTTGCGGTCACCGACGTCAGCCACGCGACCTTGCGGCACGAACAGTGTCAGGTGCCATTCGCCGTGCTGGTCCACCGAC
>JADFKA010000072.1 GCA_022565135.1 Pseudomonadota bacterium | reverse complement strand
GTCAGACGCATGGCAGGCAGACGAGGCCATCAACAGCAAGGCGGCGATACAGCAGCATCGGGTCATCGGATTCATTGCTTCTCCCAGGATGATCTTTAACCACCGAGGGTACTTATATCAAGGAATGATAGTCCGATGCACGAACTAGAGTGATGAACGCCTCGCCCGGCGCGAACTGAGTGATATCGGCGTCGACTTGCGCTTTGGAACTTTCACGGGGCGGCCAACGAAATAACCTTGTGCCATATCCACGCCTAAGTCACAGAGCAAGGACAACGATTCGGCATCCTGGACGTATTCGGCAATCGTCTTCATGCCAGCCTCACGGCCGATCTCTGCGATCAACTTGATCATTTTTTGATCTACCGGGTTATTGAGCAAATCTTGCACGAATGCACCGTCGATCTTGATGTAGTCAAAATGTAGTTTCTGCAGATAACTGAATGAACTGTAGCCAGTGCCAAAATCGTCCAGCGCGAACTGGCAGCCGAATTCACGCAGCGTGTCGATCTGTCGCTCGACATGCAGCGGTCGTCTGATTGCCAGGCTCTCCGTTATCTCGAGAATGATGTCGCTAGGTTTCACGTCGAATTCCTTGAACGTCGCTTCGATGTACGAAGTGAGATCGTCATTCTCGAATGCATTTGCCGACAGATTAATCGATAACTTGAGATGGCCATACTCAGGCGAATGCTCGGCGTACGCTTTGGCTGCGTGTCGAATCATCCAGAAATCAATTTCGGACATTAGCCCGAAGCGCACCGCCGACGGCAGGAACGCATCCGGTGAGACAAGCTTGCCATCTTCTGTCCGCAATCGGATGAGCACTTCGTGATGCGTCGTTTCACCTGAATCAATGTCATTGATTGGTTGGAAACGCAACTCGAATTCGTCGTTGTCCACCGCCTTTCGCAAACGATTCATCCAGCCAACATCGGCCACATTCCGCCGCTGCGTATCCTCTGACGGTTCGTAGAGGTGCATTCGATTGCGGCCGGCCGCCTTAGCCTCCCGGCATGCTATATCCGCTTGGTTAATCAATTCATCATGGTGCAGGTTGTCACCGCTCAGCATCGTAACGCCGATGCTGCAATGGACGTGAAATACTCGTTCATCTTCAACATGCGCCATGCTGCGCATATTCGCCAGCATAGTCTCCGCGGATGCCCGCGCGCCATCCTCGCCGGTGCATCGAACCAGGACCGCGAATTCGTCTCCGCCGAAGCGCGCGACGACATCGTCGCGCCTGACACTGCGAGTCAGCTCGTCACCTACCTTACGAATCAGACGATCGCCGGCCGCATGGCCACACGCATCATTGACGTATTTAAATTGATCCAGATCGATAAAGAACAACGCACTACGGTGCCCGTTCCGCGTCACGATTTTTATTTCTTTCTTGAGTTCTTCGATAAACCGCCGCCGATTGAATAGCCCGGTCAGGCTATCGTGATTGGCCAGTCGCAACAGTTTCGCATCACGTTCACTCAGTGCTGTGGCCGTTTTCTCAAGTGCTTCGACTATTTCTGAGATTTCGCGATGTTCGGCCGGCGCAAATTTCACATTTAAATTGCCTTTGGCGAGATCCTTAATGGGCTGCTGCAGATCGGAAATTGATGACAGCGCCTTGCGCAGTGCACGCCTGCCATAGAGCGCAGACGCAATGAGCAAGACCAGTAATATCAAAATGGCGCCTTTGATGTTCGACAACAAGCGATCGTGGAACATGACGAAATCAAGGTGAATACCGACGAACCCCAGCAACGCGGTTTTCACCGAGAGTTCCGCGTTCGATGGGTCGAAGACGAATAAACCGTCGTCCGATATCGACTCCGTCCAGACGGGGGCCAGAATCTCAAACTGTTTCGGGTTCAGTAAGCCGCCATGCATCAGGTACGGTTTCGCATCGCCGATGACGGTAATTGCGTCACGGAGCCTCGACGCCGACAGATTGGCAACAGGCTCAGCATCGTCATGATTAGAAAAAGAAAACAGGGCGGTGCCATCTTTGGAGAAATAAGCAACCCGATCAATTTCGGGATATCGCTCAACAAAGCTCTCCAGTCGGAACAATGCCTCACTGTCGTTGGCCAGGTATAAAGGGGAGCCGAGTTCGTTGAGCTCTTCGGTCCACTGCAAGGCCCACCGGCTGTAGTTATCCTGCAGCACCCATTGCCCGCCCCAATACAGGCTCGCGATCGTGAATGCGCCAACGATTGCGGCGCTCAGAATCTGTATCGACAATATTTCGTGCACCAGCAGGCGCTTGCCGCCGCTGCCTTCTTTGCGGCCGAATAGCTTCGCGATTCTCTTGATCATTGAGTCACGTCGCGGCCTGGACGACGCGTTGATGTCCGGGCAACAGCTCCACTTTTCATCATCGCATCATTGGTCTCGACACGAATTTCAGAAAGCTGACTAATCGGTGGTACCCGTTCCAGGTTGCCAGCCTGAATTTGTCGAATAATTTGGACAATCGTCTCTGCTATATCGGATGCCACGGTGGACATGCTTATCGTGGCGCCCATTTTCAGCATCGACTCGTTTGGCACTGCGACAGGAACTCGCAGTCGATTCGCATCGTCGAGCATCTGCTGCAACACGCGACCACTGAGAATGCGATTATCCGGAAACAGCCAGAATCCATCGATGTCGCGAATCATGCGCCTGAAGATATACAATGTCTCCTGGTCCGAATGTGCAATTTGAATGTGCAACTCCATACCGTGCCGTTCCGCTGCGAGCTCAGCCTCAGCGATCAAATCGTCATGACCATCGCCGATGATTACGCCAATACGCACAACCGTCGGATCGGCCTGCTTCCAGGCTGCGAGTTGCGCTTCCAGTGGCGCAAGTGCCGCAACACCACGGCTGTTTGTAGTCAAGAGTCCATGGTCCTGATGATTGAACACCTGGCTGAACACAACTGGCATTCCGGCCATCGCGACAGACGACTGGGCGGCGCGCAAACCAACCGCCACAACTGCAGTTGAGTCGGAATCGTTTATCGTTCGCAAGACAGTGACTGGAGGTCGGCTCCTGTCACTCAAGTCGTAGACGTCGTAGTTCTCCAAGCGGCGTGTCAATTCCGTCGCGACATCCTGGTAAGCTGGCTGCCGACTCGACAGTACAATCGCGACCGACGGCAGAGGCGGTGGCTTAATCAGTGGTCTGCTACCCGCCGTTGGCGCCGGCGTCTCGATTACGATGTCGGGCTGATTCTTGTAATCATCCGGATTGGGGAACAGCACCGAACATCCAGACAGGGTCAGCGCCGTGATGACTAGCGCGTAGAGTGTCCATCCCCTGGGCTGTATGCCGATCCCTCGCATGCCGAACGTCCCTTATGTCAAATACCCAGCAAACTAGCGTCACGCTAACATCTGGAGACCTACCTTTTTATAGGATTTCAGGGGGGGATTCTGTGCCACAAGTCGTGACTCCGACCGATACAGTAATAATAAGGAGTGATTGTGACGATGAAATCCGCTGACTGTTCAGATATGACGGTTATGACAGCATTACCGAGTCCTTGTATCATTGCGTCATGAGTGATTCGACTGACAGCCGAGTGCCAGTTCTGTTGTGGCCGATCCATGCGATCTGGCGACTTCTTACGTTCATTCTCAATATGGCTGGTCGAGCACTTTGTGTTTTATTGGGCATCGCCATGATGGCCGCCGGTGTGACGATCGCACTTAGCATTGTTGGCGCACCGGTGGGTATTCCACTTGCGTCGCTCGGTTTTCTGCTGCTGGTACGGGCGCTTTTCTAACGCATAGCTACATTGTGAAAATTCGGTGAAGCTCACCAACATCCTCATCGTCGCGAGTTTTGTGTGGCTTCTCGTGTCGTTCTGGAACAGGAACGATTTGCCCGGAAATATCGACTATGTGCCCGAAATTCTCAACGAACCGGCACAGACCCCCACGAGCAAGCGTCCTTTTGACGTCACATTCAACGACGTGCAGTACCGGGTCGTTCCCGAGTTCGCCTACGACATTGTCGGCATGATTGTTTCCTACCGTCATCACGACAATAACAGTCGCATGCACCGCCTTGCCAACGATCACCTCAACATGCTCGACGTCTGCGTTGTCTGGGGCGACAACACGCAGAGCGCTCAACTGCATAAACTCGATTTCTGGAGCGGCATCTTCACTTGCAATGTGAAGACCCGGGATCAGGATGCCTGGGACTCATTCGACATGTATCAACTTTCAAATAATCACCTGTTATCGGACAACGAAACGATTCGCGACAAGGTCAAGGACATCCGCATTGGCGATCAAATTCGCGTTCGAGGCTACCTGGCAAGTTACTCCAACCCACAAAGCGGTACGCGTGGCACCAGCACGACTCGACTCGATACCGGTGATGGCGCATGCGAGACCCTGTACGTCGAGCGTTTCGATATCGTGCAAGCGGCAACGAGCTATTGGCGCCTGTCGATGTACGCCTCTCTGTTCACGCTATTGTCCGCGCTCGTAGTGTATTTCAAGCAGCCTTACCGACCCTACTGAACACAAATTAGAATTCGCCGATATCTTCATTCCAGAGCGCAGGATTCGCCGCAATGAAGTCGAGCATCAACTGCCTGCATTCGACGTCGTCAACAATGTCCAACTGCACGCCCCGGGAACGCAAATAGTCCTCGGGTCCCTGAAACGTACGGCTTTCACCGGCGACGACCCTGGGAATGCCATACAGCAGGATCGCACCGCTGCACATGTCGCAAGGTGACAAGGTGGAATATAGCACCGCCTTGCGATAATCCGACGCCAACAGGCGGCCCGCGTTCTCCAGGCAGTCCATTTCAGCATGCAGCACTGCACTGCCTTTCTGAATTCGCTGGTTGTGCCCTCGCCCAACGATGCGGCCATCGATAACGAGCACTGCACCAATAGGGATGCCGCCACCAGCCTGTCCTTTGCGGGCTTCATCTATCGCAGCTGCAAGATACTCGTCCATACCCGGTTACCTTACACAGTCGCGAATCGCATTTCGACTTATCAACCTGGCTGCGCGTCGGCAGTGGCATTCGTAATGAATTGAGTTCAGTACTGTTGTTTTTGTTGGGGCAAGGATATCCTAGCGCTCAATTCAGGATCGCCTCACTCGGATACACACCATGCCCTATCGCCATATATGTATCGTCGTACTGCTCGGCAGCGCGATTTTCTTCGCCGCTTCATGCTCTGAAACCGAAGAATACGTTGCGGAGCCGCAATCCGGAGTCGATTACCACTCCTTTGCCAATACCGGGGACTACCGCATTACGCACGTCGATATGGACCTGACGATCGATTTCTCACGCAAGGTCATTGCGGGCATTGCAACACTGCAGATTGAGCACCTCGGCGACGGCAAGAACCCGCTGATTCTGGATACACGGGATCTCACGATTGAGTCTGTACACGCCGGCGACCGCGATCAACTGCAGGCAGTTACGTTTTCTTTAAGCGACAGTATCGACATCCTTGGTGCAGCTCTTGCCATTGACCTGCCCGCGACCGCGTCAACTGTTGTGATCCACTACCAGACATCACCGGCAGCAACGGGTCTGCAATGGTTGGAACCGCAACAGACTGCGGGCAAGCAACATCCATTCCTGTTCACCCAGGCCCAGGCGATTCACGCCCGCAGCTTTGTTCCCCTGCAGGACACGCCGGGCATTCGCATGACCTATAGCGCCACGATTCGCACGCCAGTCGAATTACGCGCGGTAATGAGCGCCAACAATGACCCTGACGCGGAGAAAAGCGGTGTTTACACGTTCAGCATGCCGCAGCCGATTCCCTCGTACCTGCTGGCATTCGCTGTCGGCGATCTCGAATTCAAGGCCATGGGCCCACGCACGGGCGTCTATGCAGAGCATGAAGTTCTGGATGCGGCGGCCGCAGAATTTGCCGATACCGAAACAATGTTGGAAATCACTGAAGAAGTCTACGGCCCGTACCGATGGGACCGCTACGATCTCCTGATATTGCCACCCAGCTTTCCGTTCGGCGGCATGGAGAATCCGCGGCTGAGTTTCATCACGCCAACCGTGATAGCGGGAGACAAGAGTCTTGTATCACTGATTGCTCATGAACTTGCTCACTCATGGTCGGGCAACCTGGTCACCAATTCCAGTTGGCGCGATCTCTGGTTGAACGAAGGATTTACGACCTACTTGACGTATCGCATCATGCAGTTTGTCTATGGGGACGAACGATACGACATGGAAATGTCGCTGGGTTACGCAGATCTGCAGACCGATCTCGACGAGCTCGAAGACCACGACGAACTTCTTGCCATCGACGTGCGAGGCCGAGATCCCGATGAAGTTTTTTCCAATATTCCCTATGAAAAGGGAGCATTGTTTCTCTACGAGATGGAGCAGAAGATCGGTCGCGAGGCGTTCGATCAATTCCTGCTCGACTACTTCAACGAATTTGCGTTTCAGAGCATTACGACTGAAGACTTTCTGGCGTATCTGGACCGAACGCTTTTGATCACGCACCCGGAAGAACTCGATGCAGATCGCATTCGCGAGTGGATTTTTGAACCCGGGATCCCCGCGGGCGCACCGCATCCGCAGTCCGACGCATTCACTCAGATCGATATGATTCGCCAGGATTGGTTGAAGGGTACCGAAGCTGCCGAAGGCATCGATACCAGCGTGTGGACGTATCACCAGTGGAAGCATTTTCTGGACGGCATGCCCGATCGACTCAGCCGCCAACAACTCGAAGACCTGGATCAGGCGTTCAGGCTGACTGCATCGACCAACAATGAAATTGCGTTCAGCTGGCTACGTATCGCAATTCGTAATGATTACGAACCAGCGTATGACCGCCTGGAAGATTTTCTCGTGAGCATTGGCCGCAACAAGTTCTTAATGCCGCTGTACAAGGACATGATGGCTGCCGGCAAAGCCGATATGGCCGATCGAATATTCCAGAAAGCGATGCCCGGATACCACCCGTTGTCCGTGAAAAGAAACAGCCAGATTATATATCCGGAATAAGCGCGGCTCTTTGGACGCACAGTGCGTCATCCTCGTGCCGATCAGCAAAGTAGTTTCTGATCGAGGTTCGACTGTTTTCGTGGGCGGCAACTGCTGACTGGAGTCTTTCAACGCTCGCCGCCGTACAGCTTGTCGGTATCAGGTATCTTGCGAATCCTCGTGCTCGTGAATAATAGACAGGATCCGCCTCTTTTTCGTTTTGCAGAATCTGCGCCAGGATTTCGTCGGTGAATATTTCATGCAACTGCTCCTGGCCCTGCGGAAACATCGCACGCATCGCGATACGCTGCATCGCATACGGATTTTCAGACTCGACATTGATGACATCGGCAATAATCGCACGCTTGACCTCGATGTCTGGCCACGCCGCCTCCACCGACACTACCCAACGTCGCCCGTCATCGGACGGGTCGCGCTCTATTTCGATTGCCAACAGCTCATTGACGCGCCCATGGCCCTCGCGGCTCAGTACTCTCAGCATAGTCCAGCGGCGGTCCTGGTCTAATTCGCGCCCGGGAATGTCAGCCTCCCCGGTCAACAAATCGACAAGTCCTTCAAGTCCGTCATTCGCCGACACGAAGCTCAGGTAGCGATCGAGGTATATCGTCTGCAGGTCGCCACGCGTGCGTTCGACATTGGCCCAGGTGATGGATTCTGCCTTGGGCCGATATTCCTGCAGCGCATCCGCTCCAGCGCCTTGCATATCTCGCAAGTAGTGGATGGCAACGCGGACGTAATGGTAAACCTGGTCGACAGTATTGACGTTATCTTCGTGCGCGGCCGATGCGAAGACAGCATCGAGAAAATCGGTCACGGGAACTTGGGCGAAACGTACGTTGTCCCAAAGCGTCTGCCAGAACATGACGCGCTGGAATGAATCGTCTATGCGGCCAATCATCGCCTCAAGATTATTACGCGTACGCGGATCGAGTTTGACCAACGCATAGCCAAGGTCTCCATGGTTCGGATACACGAGATCGGGGCAGTTTTTGCCGATGGCTTCGGGTAGTTCTGTCGACGCGCCGGAATAGGTAATCGGGAGGACTTCGTCTCTCACAACGACACCGTCGATGTC
>JADFKA010000071.1 GCA_022565135.1 Pseudomonadota bacterium | reverse complement strand
CCAACAGGTTCGCACTACGCTCGACGATCGTAAGGCCCAGACCCAGACCGCCATTCTTGTCGACCGGATCATTGTCGACCCGGTAAAACTCATCGAATATCCTGGCCAGTTGATCAGGCGCTATGCCGATACCGGAATCCTGAACCGTAATTTTCAATCCTTCGTGCTCGCGCCGACAATAAACGTTGACGACACCCTGTTTCGTATAACGAATGGCATTTGATATGAGAATCCGAACGATCCTCGTCAGCAACATGCGGTCCGATTGTGCGACCTCAGATTGCGAATCAAAGTGCAGCTGCAAACCTTTTGCCTGCGCCTGGCCTTCAAATTCACCCTGCAATTGCCGGAAAATCTCCTGAATCGGAGTCTCAGCGATATTCAGTTCGACATCGCCCGATTCCAGCTTGCCAAGTTCCAACAGGGAATTCAGGAGATCGCTCAAATGAGCAAGCGCTTCACCTTGCATCGCAAACATATCATGTGCTTTGCGTTCCGTGACAGTTTTGCGCAATGCGCCATTCAGCAGATTCAGTGTGTGCAAATGGTGACGCATATCATTGCTTGCCGTTTCGAGAAAGCGGAACTTGGCGTTCCTTGCTCGTTCGGCGTCCTGCTTCGCTTTCTGTAATGCCTCCTCCGACTTCTTACGCAGCGCGAAAACAAGCCAACTGCCGGCAATCGCCGTAAACCAGATTGCGAATAACGCCAATAGTCGATTCGTTACAACCATCCATGGAATGCCGGCCGGTTCTGACCAGAGAAAGCCGAGTATCGTGAGAATGGATACGCCGCCGGCGACGATAAGTGAATATTGCCATCGTGGCAGCCACAGAGAGATCAGGACTACGCCGACATAGGCCACACCTGCAGCAACCCCGAGAGGCAGCGATGCGACATCAATTATGAAAATCCCGGCAGCTAACGCCACACAGGTCAGGACGATCTGTACATTCGTGTGATTTGCGAGGTTCCCCGATCGTCCAGTTATCCCTGTCATCATTTTCGAGGTCTTCCACCCAGGCGAATTTGTCCGCGTATGGCGGACGCGTTCATCACCATCACTTACATATATATAACGTACTATCGAACCATGACGAATGGGAATACGTAATAGCCGTGGGGCTTTGTGCCATTCAACCTGAACCCTGATCCGTGATAAAAACACGGCGATCCAAAGAGCGACGCGCCATCGATCTGGCCAGCAACGCGGCTCACGAGAGGTATTTAGAGGCGCCCTAAAGGCGGGACTTCGGAAAACAAGCTTGAACTACGCGATATTGCACTCGATTGCGACGGCGACGCACTGTTGGTGCACGTGACCAGACATGGCCAAGTCATCTCTCGAGGATAATCAGGAGACTTTGCGCTAACGTGCGGGATCAGGCAGACCCTGGCGATGCAGGGTCGGCAAGGTACTGGACGCAGCTTCCTGCGGTTCGATCGTCATCGATTCCCGAACCTGGGCAACAACGTCATCATCATCTCGTTGTGCATTGCGAAATCCACCGTCTGGTTCAAGTGTCGATTGAATCAACCCGAAGCAGATGATGAGAAGGAACGGAGTTACCAGGATTGCCGGCATCACGCCGGTCGGCGTAATGGCCCCCACCAACCGGCCGATTTGCCGTGAATTGATCCAGGTGATCGTGGTGACGAAGAGAGCCGCAAGAATAATGGGCAGTTTGTATGCCCCCCAAAGTGTGGCCGCAACTTCCCGTGGTTGATTGAGATACTCCAGAAACAGGATATTCGGACGACTGTCGAACTGGTCCACAAATGACGGTGTGCCGCATTCCATAAAGACAATGATAAGCAATGCAACAGGAAGACAAACTTTCAGCAATGCACGCCAGGCCGGTACCAACAATCGATTGGACGCCAGGATCGGAAACGCGAGTACAGGAATGGTGAGCATAAGTCCCAGCAGCACGAGATCGAATCGAAATCCCTGGACAAAAACCGCTTCGAGCATTTCCGCATCCGCAACACGCTGCCACTGCCAGGCAACGAAGATCACGCGAGACACGGTCAACGTCAGGAGCATGCGCCAGCCGAAGGAAAATAGCGGCCTTAGAGATGTTGCGAGCTTGCTCATGGAATTTCGCTCAATGTTCATAATTAGCGGTGATCTGGGGTAATGGATCAATGGAATACTCGCGTTCAAAAACTCTTCTTCGTTCCGATCAGAAGCTGGACATCTTTAATGCTGTCATCACCGTCTAGCGGAAATGCGAGATCTATGTGCGTCACTCGACCCTGCCCGGATCGCGTATTGCCAATACGGAGACCTAAGCCTGCGTCCTTCAGTAATCCGTTATGCCGGTCTGAAACGGGGCTGTCGCCCCACGCGCGGCCCGCATCGAAAAATACGGCGCCACCGACATGGAACAGACGAAACGGATACCAATCGCTAAAAAATCGCTGTTCGAGGGTCAATAGCACTCTTTTGTCACCGGTCTGATAGCGCAGTGGGTAACCGCGCAGGCCGTTGTCACCACCCAGTAGCAATTGCTGATCAATATCGAGGTTGTGACCGTAGGTGCCACTCAAGCTGGCATAAAAGAGACAGCTGTCCGACTGTCGTCGGTAATACCTGGCGCTTACATCGATCGTGAGGTTCTGTGGGCCATCGTCTTCCACCCGTGTTGCGAGATTGCTGGCAAGTATCAAGGAGCTTTTTTTCGAAGAGCCAAATCCCGTCTGGGCTCCGGCGTTGATAAGCCATGCATCGCGATCCGATCCGAGTGAATTTCGAGCGACCCCGAGCCTCGCTCCGAATCGGGTGCCAAGGTAGCGGTCCTCGGTGCGGTTGATCTGGTCGTGATTTTCGGCCTTCTCGAACCTGTCCTGCATGAAATCGATGCCGACGAACGGATAAACGAGCTTTCGATCGTCTGGCACGATCGACATTGGCGCCGTGCGACCGTCGACCTCAGTGAATCGGTGCTCATCATAGGCAAGTCCCATCGTGTAGCGCCTGGTCCAGCCGTCTTTCAATCCATTGGACCAGCCTTTGAAGATCTCGTATGAACTGGCCTCGTTCCGGTACTGAGCCACAATCTCGCCGCGATCATAGAGGGCGTCGATTTGCTCGTTATCCAGAAATGAAAAACCGTGCGCGGCGGTGCTGTTGAGTGCGTAAAACGGCAGGCCAAGGGCAAACTGGTAGGAATGGCCATCGCTATTGTTGGCATAAAGCGCGCTCAGGCTGTACCAACTGTCACCCAGCTGACGATCCGCGAGCTTGATGATTTTTGAGTCCCGATCGACATCCGACTTGTAGAGCACCTGGATTTGCATGCCGGTACCGAATAGATTCATTTCCTTGATACCGATCCCGGCGGCATTCTCGCCGCCAGACCGGGAGAACGACACCCTCGGAATAAGAGTCCAGACATCTGTGGTACGGACTTCTATATTGACAACGCCGTTTTCATCCACAACCGGTACAATCTCCGCGTCCTGAATATAGCGATTACTACGCAGGATTCGCCCCGATTCCTCCAGCTTGCGAACGGAGAACCGATCTCCTGGTGCGAACAGTAATTGCTGTTGAATGACCTTGGGACGCGTCGTTGCGTGTGCCCTGTTCGCGAGACGGTAAAGCAGCTTGTCTTCGGCCGGATTGTCAAGATCGAAAATGCTGCCGTTGACGATATTGATTGTGCCAATTAAGGCCGTTGACGACAGCATTGCGGCTGGCGCCAGAAGCGCGATTTGTGGATTGCTCGAAATCCCATCAGCGCTCTCTGCCGAGGCGTCGGCCAGCACCCGGAGCGGAATCAACAGGGCCAGCAAAAGCACTGCCACACACACGCCTTCGCATGGCTGTGGTTGCCTGGTTTCCCGTGTCGCAACAGGGATGTCCCTGAACGTCATAACTTTTCCAGTTGTTTCAGCCAGTTTCCGGCAGCAGCCCGGCGTCGCCAGCTGAACTGTTGTAGAGATATGGCGTTAGAGCTTGCTGCGACGAATATCCTTCGCCGGTTTTTGGCTGGAATGCGACAACCGGCGTATCATCGACGCCAGCTGGACCGCACCAGGATTGCACGCATTACGTCGATAAACCCTTCGATTGCCCACATATTTCGCGAATTCAGCGAAGGATTTCCTGCCAGATGACGTCTTACAGCACGTATCGACTCAAATTTGAGCTCCAGATGTGAATTTTTCTCAGCTGCATCAAGATCGGGCGTTGGCGAAGCGCGTCGCAGCGGGTGACTCGGATGCGTTCGAGGCCTTTTTTCGCGAATATTTTCCGCGCCTGTTTCGCTTCACGATGAGCCGTGTCGGCGGTGATACTGATCTGGCGGAAGAAATCGTACAGCGAACCATGTGTCGCCTGGTGCGGAAAATGGGCAGTTACCGCGGCGAGGCACTACTCTTCACCTGGCTGTGCCAGATTTGTCGCAATGAAATGGCAGCAATTTACAAGCAACGAGGATTGCAGGACAGCCGGACTGTGCCACTCGAAGATAACCCGGCCATTCGTGCTGCCCTGGAATCGATATCCATCGATTCCGATACGCCTGAAAAAGAGCAGAACAAGGAAGAGCTGGCGCGATTTGTTCGATTAACGCTCGAATACCTGCCGGCCAAATATGCAACCGCGCTCGAAATGAAATACGTCCGTGGCTGCAGCGTCGACGAAATTGGCGAGCACCTCGCCATCAGTACCAAGGCGGCGGAGTCTGTGCTTAGCCGCGCTCGGGCTGCATTTAAGGAGGGGTTCAGGTCACTTTGGGATTTCGATCCGGATTTCCTGCTGGACTGATGATGGTGGAAAGCGAAAAAGTGACGGACATAATCAAGCATGAACAAAGAGACAGATAAGGGCATTCAGGAGGCGGACACTGAAGTCCGGTCCGACGATACGGTTGCGAAACTGATGAATCTGGCGGGGCCGAGATTGCTGATACCCGCGGATTTGGAAGAACGGGTGCATGAGAATGTTCATCATGAATGGCGCAGCTTTATCAGCAGGAGAAACAGGCTGCGATGGGCGATCCCTGCTTCCCTGGCAGCGACGATTTTGATTGCACTTGCGTTCAACATCCGCACACCTGAGACGCAACTGCAGCCGATCGGAAACATCGCGCATGTCGTCGGTGTGCCGGACACGGCCCGCGCGGCCTTCGTCGTTGGTGACACCGTGTATGCCGGAGATAACCTGGAAACGAGCACAAACCATGGCGTGAGCATTGCCTTAGCGGGTGACATATCCCTGAGGATTGCTGCCAACACATCGCTGCGCCTCGATCAGGCCGATGAATTTACGCTGACTCGGGGAAGGATGTATATCGACTCGGGCGAACGTATCTACCGTGATCGGCACATGACTGTGCACACTGCCATCGGTTCGGCAACAGATATTGGTACGCAGTTTTCTGTTGCCTACGAAAATAAACGCATGAGCGTTGCGGTGCGCGAAGGACGAGTCGATGTTGCACATGATCAATCGATAGTCACGGCAGAGGCCGGTGACAAGCTAACTTTACGGCCAGACCTTGACACCGTTTTCGATAGTGTCTCACCCTATGACCCGTCCTGGAATTGGGCGACATCACTTGCGCCTGGCTTCGACATCGAAAATCAGTCTTTGATGGATTTTCTGAAATGGGCCTCTCGCGAAACTGGCAAGACACTGGTTTTCTCGAGTGATGATGTCCGCATGGCCGCAATGGGAACGGAATTATTCGGCTCCATCCTGAATTTCACGCCGGCAGAGGCAATCGACTCTGTCCTGGTGACCACACAGTTCAGATACCGGATAGACGAGCAAAGCATCACCATCACAAAACAGGTTCGGGCAAGATAGGTTCAAGCAGGCGGGCAATAGTCATTTATACCTGTTGGTTGCCCTCGGGGGATGCTCTACACTTCTCGCATGCGTTCGCCAGCGCGCCTCGGCGCATTTTTACTGCTTTTCCTCGCATGCCACTGTGGCCTGGCCGCTGAAACACAATGGCAGGATAAGCCACTGCGTGACTACATAAGCTGGCTGGTCGCGCAGGATTTCGCGATTATTTACAGCAGTGACCTGGTACCGTCCGAGTACACGGTCCTGGACGAACCGGCCCAACCAAAGTCTGTTGCTGCACTTCGAACGGCCCTGGAACCCTATGATTTGTCGCTGGCGGAAGGCCCGGGCGATAGTCTTTTGATTGTTCGGCAGCAAAGACCCTATGGCAGCATCGCTTTGACCGTCACTGAAGCCGGCACGAATAACAGTGTCGCCGGCGCCGCACTCCTGGTAGATGGAAAACAGTCGGGATACACCGACGAGCATGGCAGGCTGATGCTGGCGGAGCAGCGACCAGGCACGCATATTCTTGTTGTGGAGGCGCCCGGTTACGCCGACTCCAAATCCAGCAGCGTCACCATCGAGGCCGGGCAACTTTCGGCAATTTCTATCTATCTGCAGCCGCTCCAACAGTATTTGACGGAAGTCATAGTAACGTCGAGTCTCTATAGCCTTAAGTATGATCCGGCTGGATCTCATACGTTTCTCGATCGGGAGATGACCACCCGTTTGCCGGATATCGGTGATGACGCGGTGCGATCAGTCCATCGCTTACCCGGAATCGCCAGTGGTGGTGTCTCTACACGCAGCCACGTTCGTGGAGGCCTCGATAATGAGCAATTGTTTTTGTTCGATGGCTTGCGCTTGTACGAGCCCTACCACCTTAAGGATTTTCAGGAACTTTCAACAATTGTCGATCAAAACGCGATTGCAAGCATCGACTTCTATAGTGCCGGATACCAGGCACGGTATGGCGATCGCATGAGCGGCGTCATCGATATGTCCATGCGAGAGCCAACATCCGACACAGTGACGGAGCTGGCATTAAGTTTTTTTAATACCTCCGTGCTTTCGATGGGTCGCTTCGGAGGTAGCGACAAAGGCGACTGGCTGAT
This sequence comes from Pseudomonadota bacterium, assembly GCA_022565135.1. Taxonomy (GTDB): domain Bacteria; phylum Pseudomonadota; class Gammaproteobacteria; order Steroidobacterales; family Woeseiaceae; genus UBA1847. The sequence goes on along the minus strand of JADFKA010000071.1, from coordinate 1,196 downwards.
AACCGCAAGACGTGGGAATCTGGACCTCATCGCAGACGCAGTGAATTCTGATTACGGTTCACCTCGATATCAGGACATGCTCATGCATGTCGGCTGGGAAATGAATGACCGAACCTATCTCAGCAGTAATTTGCTCTTGTCTTTCGACAAGATCTCCGTCGCGGAACTTGATGGCAGTGAGCAAGCCAGCGCAAAATACAGAAACCGTGTCGCCTGGCTGAAAGCCACTATCGGCTGGTCGGCTGACCTTTCCAGCACTACGATTCTGTCGGCAACGCAGATTGATAACAACCGTGCCGGCGTTGCGGATATTCCGGATGTCACGTCAGGGAATCTTTCTGACGTTCGAAGCTTCCAGTCCGTAGCGCTCCGCCAGGACTTCCAATGGACTGCTTCGGACAAGTGGTTGTTCACTTCCGGCTTTGATCTCAAGCACCTCGACGCGGAATACCAGTACGATTCCACGCTCAATATCTTTTCGCCTTTCGATCAGATTTTTGATAATCAGCCGTCAGTCGTGCGGAATATTCAAATCGCTCCCAGTGGCGCACAGTACGCTGTTTACCTGGAGTCCAGGTGGCGGCCATATAAGAACTGGATCCTGGATGGTGGTATCCGGTGGGACCAGCAAACATACACGGTTGCCAATAACGACGATCAGATCAGCCTCCGTTTCAACCTGCTTCATTTCCTGACTGAGAGAACTGAACTCCGCTTTGGCGCTGGTGGTTATTACCAGGCGCAGGAAATCAATGAATTGCAGGTCGCAGACGGAGTCGAGACGTTTTTCCCGGCACAGCGTGCCACTCATTTGGTAGCGAGCGTAGCGCACCAAATGCGATCGGGCATTGATATTCGCCTGGAGCTCTATCAAAAGAAATACCGGTCATTGATGCCAAGTTTTGAGAACGCTTTTGACCCGCTTGCGCTCATCCCTGAATTACAGATCGACCGGTTGCGTATCGATGCAGACGGAGCCGTATCAAAAGGCGCCGAGATCATGGTAACCGGAGAAGATGACAGCGAACGCATGCTGTGGTGGTTCAGTTATTCCTGGTCGCTGATCGAGGACACGTTGGCCGAACGACTCGACCTGAGACTCGGCGAGACCGTCTACATCCGCCTGCCGCTCGATTCGACGAACCCGATGTACGAGCATCAGAGAGTGCCCGACGGGCCGCACGGTTTTCAAATCG
>JADFKA010000070.1 GCA_022565135.1 Pseudomonadota bacterium | reverse complement strand
CATCCTCAGTTGCAGGGGGATTCTTCGGCATATTGGTCGCCTGCGCCATCGGCACAGTCAAACCAGCTGCGTTCGCAGTTGTAGTTGGCGGCATAGTGCTTGCAGCGTCGACCGCGAATTTTATTTTGATACCGCATCCGTTGTGGCTGTCGCTCGTAACCCTGGTTGGAATCGTCGCCAGCGCCTGGCTGGCAACGTTGCTGGCCACAAAACTTCGCGGATAAGACCGAGCTCCTACAAGAAACTTTTGCCGTAGTCCATCGGCGAGAGACTGAAGAACATCGCCAGGCTCTGACCTATATCAGCGAATGTTTCGCGTTTACCGATCGCACCGGCTGTAACACAACCGCCATAAGCCAGTACTGGAATATGCTCGCGAGTGTGATCGCTGCCTTTCCAGGTCGGGTCACAACCATGATCCGCAGTAATGACAAGAAAGTCATCGTCGCGTATCAAATCCAGAATCTCGGGCAGGCGATTGTCGAAGTACTCAAGTGCGGCCGCGTATCCCTCAACATCACGACGATGTCCGAACAACATGTCGAAATCGACAAAATTCGTAAAGACGATGGAGTGGTCGGGTGCATCGGCCATTTCCGTGAGTGTCGCATCAAACAGCGCAGCGTTACCTGTTGCTTTGATTTTTTTTGTGATGCCCCGGTGCGCATAGATATCGGCAATCTTGCCAACGCTGATAACTTCACCACCGTCAGCGACGAGCTTATCGAGAACGGTATCGCCATGCGGTGGCGTCGTCAGGTCGCGTCGATTACCAGTGCGAACGTAGGATTCAGCGCTGTCACCAATAAACGGACGCGCAATCACCCGGCCGATGTCGTACTCATCGACCAATTCACGCGCGAAGTCGCACAGATCGTAGAGCGCCTGCAATCCAAACGACTCCTCATGACACGCGATCTGAAAAACACTGTCGGCAGACGTATAAAAAATGGGCTTGCCTGTGCGCACGTGTTCGTCTCCGAGTTCAGCGATGATCGTCGTACCGGACGAATGACAGTTGCCAAGAACGCCGGGGAGATCTGCCTGCTTGACCAGTTTCTCAAGCAGCTCCGGTGGAAACGTGTCCATGAGCTTCGTGAAGTAGCCCCATTCGAAAAGTACGGGCAGGCCCGCAATTTCCCAGTGCCCGCTGGGCGTATCTTTACCGGTCGATAGTTCCTCGGCAAAACCATATGCTCCGACTATCTCGACATCAGTGTCCACACCCGCCGGAAATTCGCCCGTACTGTCTCGGCTGGCATGAAAAAGCCCGAGACTTGCGAGATTCGGCAGCTGCAGTGGACCTGCGTCTGACGCCGCACGGACGCTCGCAATATGCCCAAATGTATTCGAACCCTCGTCACCGAAGCGCCCGGCATCGGCTGTCGCGCCGATACCAAATGAATCCAGAACCAGGATTGTCGCCTTGCCCATACGCATACTTTAGCAGAACGGACGGTTACCCAGGGCGTTAGAAAACGGCGTCTATATCTTCCTTGAGCACCTGCTCCGCCTTCTTCAGGTCTGCAGCCAGATCGTCAAACTCCTGCTCCAGCGAGCTCGTCAGTACCGCCGTCCGTACGTTCCACTTCACGGTCGGTAATACGAGCGGTATGGTCGCCGCGTTGCTGGCCACCGGCGTCGACTCGGGCGACTTCAGGTTAAGGACTACGACCAGCGCAAATGCGATCGCCACGCCGGTCAAACTGCTCGCCCACCAAAATGTCGATGATCGGGACATGCTGCGTATTGGTGTCTGCGACTCCGGTTTTACGCCGTGCAAAGACGCGCGGATCCGGCCATCAAGTTCGGTTGAAATCGTGACGTCGATCTGCTCGGCATCATGTCGTAGTCTTTCGGCTAACTTATCCATAGGCCTTACTCTTATTTGTATCCGATTCGCGGTTCAGTTCTGCGTTTAGTATGCGTCGCGCCCGGAGTAAATTGACCTTAGTCCATGACACGGATCGCTCGAGCACTGCCGAGATATCCTTGACCGACATGTCCTCGATGTAACGCAACCACATGGCCGTGTACACATCATCATTCAACAAGCGTCGCGCAGTTACCCAGAGATTTTCTCGCTCCGATGCAGCGATACATTGTTCAAGCGGATCGCTTTCGTCGCTGCTGAGGTCACTTAGTTCGACCGTTGTGGCTTGGCGGAGCTTCGCCGCATTGTTAATGGCAATCCGATACAGCCAGGTACTGAATCGCCACCGGCTGTCATAACTATGTAAGTAGCGGTAAGCATTGATCAGCGTATCCTGCAACGCATCCTCCGCGTCGGCATAACTCAGTGTGCGCGTCAAAAGGAATCGTAAGAGTCCCTCACGGTATGCGCGCACGAGATCCGCGAAGGCCGTCGTTGACCCGCGTTTTGCAGCGTCTATCAACGCGGCTTCGCTACTCACAACTTACTCGCATTGCGTGCTCACATTCCCGGTCAGTCCAACGCAGTGATTAAGGTTTCAGGATCAAGCGAAACCCTGACCGTCAGCCTGTTTCCGTCGACGTTGACTGATGTATTTTGCAAAAACTCCGTGATCTCGGGATCGAGATCGTCATTGAAGACCTGCAAGCTAATCAGGCCACGCACGATGCTTGCGAGTGAATCAATGATGTCCTTATCGGCCGCAACAAGTTGCGCTTCGATTACGATCTTGCCGTCCTCATCAGCAATCAATAGCGCAACCTGATCGGCATTCCTGATAATGTTGGAATTCCACCCGAAGTGTTCCTGAAAATCATTGGTACTCATGCCTGCCTGAATCAGGTTGCGATCCGCACTCAGGACGATAAGTGCGTCACTTTGATTTTTGCCACCAATGATCTTGCCTTTGTTTGCGAGCATCGACTTCATCATCGTCTCGGTTGTCGTCACGATGATCTTGTCAGTCAGCGCGAAACTGAAGTACGCGCCGTTGGCGAGGGAATCGATATCGACGTGGCCACCGTTGAAGTGGGCATCTTCGTCGCCCTTAACGAAAAAATACGTGTCGCCGTCTGACTCCAGTTTATCGAGGCTGCCGGTCGCAGCGCCCATAGCGAGCACCTTGTCCTTGGTTTCCTGACTGATGTCGCCTGCAACGACGATAACGAGTCCGTCATCTGTCGCCGCATAGCCGGTAATCCGGTCCACTTCTTTGTCAAAGTCGACGCCCACATCCTCGCGAATGTCTTCAAATGCTTCGTCCTGTAGCCATGAGTACAGGTACTGGCCGCCCTCCGTTCTGCGCATCTCCTCGAAATTCACGTGGAAATACCACTTCGTCGTCGACGGCAGGTCTCCCGCGCTGACATCCGCCCACAGCGTTGACGGTATGCCAACCAGCAGGAATATCAGAATAAGTCGCATCGTGCGCATAAGTATGTCCTCGGTTGAGACTGTAATACCTGTTTATAGCGGGTATTGCGGAGTTTGGTTACACCGTGAGCGTCCGCAATAGTGGTAGTCGCGAGCGTGTATTCTCGGAAGAGCGAACTTCGCTACGTTTTTATCTGAGACCGGGAAATACTCTCGCCTTACCTACTGTTTAGGATAGCTTGATCGGAAGTCGGCCGTATCTTTCGTAACCTTGCTGACCAGCAAGGTTACGGCAAAGCCGACAATGAATCCGGGCACGGCCTCGTATAGATCGTAAGTCTGTTCCTTGACCGCAAGTACCCATACAACGCTCGTCAGGAATCCAGCGAGCATGCCGGCGGCGACGCCGGCGCCCGTCGTTTTCTTGTAGTACAACAGGCAGATGATCACGGGCCCAAATGCCGCGCCGAGGCCAGACCACGCGAATAGCACGAACCAGAATATGAGCTGCTCGGTATTGAACGCGAGCACGATCCCGAGGATACCTATCAATACAGTGGCAACTTTGCCATAGACGGCCAGGCGATTGTCGCTCAGTTTGCTACCGAGAATTTGCTGCATCGTGTCGCGAACCACGGCTGATGACGCGAGTAGCAGCAAGGAATCGACGGTCGACATGATCGCCGACAACACGATAACCAGCAGTACACCCGTAAGCAGTGGTGGGAACAGCTGCATCGAAATTACCGGGAAGATGGTTTCCGGGTCCTCGAGTCCCGGGTATAGCGCCCTGCCCGCTATTCCGGTGGTAACTGCGCCAAGACCGAATAGCAGCAGCACTACTACCGACACGACGCGAGCTTTTTTGAGCTCAGCATCATTGCGCGCCGACATGAAGCGGACGAGTAGTTGCGGGACGCCGAGAAACGGAAGTCCAATTGCGATGAAACTAATAATGCCGACCCAGCCAATCCCGCCGGCACCGGAAAACGAAAACATATCCAGAAACGCCGGGTTGGTCGCTGTCAAGCTGGATACCACAGAACTCCAGCCGCCGGCAGCATATATTGCGGCCGCTGGAACGAAAATAAGCCCGAGCAACATAAGAACGCCTTGCAGCACATCCGTATACGAGACCGCCTTGTAGCCGCCGACGAAGGTGTAGCCGATGATGATCGCTGCACCGACGTATACGCCGGTTTCGAAGTTCATGTCGGTAAAACTACTGACCGCCTTGCCCGTCGCAATCATCTGCGCTGCAACGTACGCGGTCACCATCGTCAGGATAATGACGACAGCGATGCCTCGAATAAGATGCCAACGGTCCTTGAAACGGGCTGCCAGTATATCCGGGACCGTAATCGAATCAGTGTCGTCGCATAAACGTTTCAATCGCCGTGAAACCAGGGTCCAGGCCAAGGCAATGCCAATGACCTCGCCAACGACGACCCAATACGCCTGCGCACCCACGGCATAACCCATGCCGGTCAATCCGAGCAAGAGCCAACCACTCTCCCCCGTAGCGTTGGTGCTGAATGCGACCACCCAGTACGGCAACTTCTTCCCTGCCAGGTAGTAGCCCGCCAGTGTGTGCGTTTCCCGTCGGCTCCAGATGGCGAAAGCAGCCAACATGCCAAGGTATACGATTACGACAGCAATAATCGGTGTCATTCAATTACTCCGTGAACGAGCCAATCGGCGAGCCCGGTGGCGAAGTAACCGGGACGATAGCGTCAAGACTCGACGGGTCATCACGCAGTCGTGCAATTTGATAGCGTGCCAGACCGAAATGCGCACGCAGTACGCGATCGTCCGGTGCCTGCGACTCTAGCCACTCATCGAGACTCATCACTGCGTCCAGTGCGATCGCACGAACATCCGCGTCGGCGTCCATGTTGACACCGAGCTGCATGAGCCGGGTCAAAACGATTAAACTCGTCTGCCGTTGTATCGCGGCGTCGAGGTCCTGCGATGCGGTGGCCAACCAGCTCGCCTCGAGCAGACTGTCACAGATTTCCCCGAACCCCGGATCGCCCGAGCGCATCAACCGCGCGGCTCGTCTCGGGTCGAGCAGCACGTCGAGCGTCAATGCAACCGCACTCGCAGCCGGTGCAAGAGGATCAAAAACCACACCCGTATTGCCGTCGAATGTCTCGCGCGTTTTTTCGTTACCTGGCGGCCTCGGCGAAATCAGTTCAACGATACCTTCGGGTAGACGCAGCACATCGGGGTGCAAGGCCGCGACAAGCACGTCTATCGCTTCTCGCTGGCGGTCACTTGCTACCGGCACGACGTTGCTTTGCCCGTCGCCGCGCATCGTGTAAGTGAAATAGCTGCCGCCCACGAGCTTGCCGACCGCCTTGATCTGAAAGCGATGCAGCAGGTAAACAGGCACGAGCACTTCTTCGAGCGTTGCCATCGGCCTGTCGAGGCGGATGTTCCGCTCGGAAAAACGAGCCAGGGCATGCGCCCGCACTTTCAGCAAATGTTCAAGCTCGACAATCGCATCGGTGCCGTTGTCCCAGAGATTTCCTTCGGGATGCGCTGTCGATACGGAGCGCGAATCTTCGTCCGCAACAAACTTGAAACCAAGCCTGATGGTCTCGTTGAGTATTTCCTGCCGTCCGCGCTGTGCGTCAACATCGTCCGGAAAATCCTGATACGCGAAGAGCACCGTACGTTCATCCCAGCTGCCGATGGCGTCGTCGTAAGCTTTTGAAAAATCGAGTTCGCCGTCATCGTCGAAACTGACCAGCGGAAACGGGTAGTCCATGACTGACGCGCGACCCTGAGTGCTCGCCGCCATGTTGTGCACAAACCCAATCGTGTGACCTACCTCGTGTGCGGACAACTGTCGAATTCTCGCCAAGGATACTTCCAGCATTGTTGCCGGCACTGACTGATCGCCGTAAGGAGCAAGCAGGCCTTCAACGATCAGGTAGTCCTGTCTTACACGCAGCGAGCCCAGCAACACGTGACCCTTGATGATCTCTCCAGTGCGTGGATCGACGATAGAATCGCCATACGACCAACCGCGTGTCGACCGATGTACCCACTGAATAACGTTGTAACGTACGTCTATTGGGTCAACATCTTCAGGCAGCAAACGCACCTGGAACGCATCCTTGTAGCCGGCCGTCTCAAACGCCTGGTTCCACCAACTCGCACCCTCGATTAGTGCGGAGCGGACAGGTTCCGGGACACCCGGATCCACGTAATAAACGATCGGTTCAACCGCTTCACTGACCTCAGCGTCCGGGTTTATTTTTTTCAGGCGATGGCGTAGCCCAAAGTTGCGACGCAAAGATTCGCCTATCGGTATCGCGTAATCCGCGAAACCAGACGTGGCGAAATAAAGCCCGAGACCACCGGCTCGCGGGTCATATACCAGCGGCTCGTAGTCGTCGTCTGGAAGTCGGATAAACGAGTGGTGAATATGAACGGTGACAGCAGTCGGATCGGGCACGACAGTTGGCAAGTACTGACCTGCCGGTTGACCAACAAAGGTGACAATTGCCTCGACTTCGGTGTTGTCTGGAAACGCTTTCGTGCGCGGCAGGTAGATCGCTGATCGCGTCGCTTCGGTCACATACTGTCCCTCCTCGGCGTCACTCAGCCACCTGCTGATGCCATGTGCGTCGCGCAGGAAAAAATCGGTGCCGTCGACTAATACAATGTCCCCGGTATCATTGAGCACATCGAATCCCCAAATGACCGAACGGGCGAAAGATTCCGCGACAGCTTGGCGCTCGTTGCTATCTTCGCTCGTCGCCCGATATGCCAGGTTGTCTTCAACAAGCAAGACCTTCGGACCACTGCGTTCAAACCTGACAATTTTGGTGTCACCTAGCTGGCCACGATCCAGTCCGAGGTCATTGGACCCCACGCCACGCGGCAGGGAAGACTGGTACAGGAATGGTGCGTCGAATTCGTCGATCTGAATCAACAGGCGACCCCTTTCCTCGTCCCAGTAGACATTAACAAAGCCCGGATACGCCTGGTATGAGTCCAGCACCCTCTCGGCGTTAGATGTCTCGTCAGTTTCCCTGCCCGCGCCGCAGCCAACGAGTACGGCCAGAGCAGCCAGCGCCAGCAATTGCTTGTGCATGAATTCCCCCGTCAAATGTTTACTAAGCGTTGTAGCGTGTAATTCGGCCTGCAATGATTCCTGCAACGAGGAGAAAAACAGCAATTCCAAACAGGTATTCCGGATAGACCCGAAAGATTCCGCAATAAAATACCAACGCAAAAGTGATGATTTGAAACGCATTGATGAAATGGTTCTTACGTATGACCGCCTTCGGGAAACGAATTCTCGAGACCATCAAAATGCCAAGCACGAACATCAGGATAGGCAGGTAAAGGTGTAGCGGCAGCACACTTGAAATGTCTTCATAGCGGATCAGCACAATGATCATGGACGCCACGAGGCCGCCGCCTGCTGCCGTTATGGGTATACCGGTAAACCAGCCACCGCGCGGTTTTGAGGTAGCAATATTGAATCGAGCCAGACGCATGGCGCCTGCAAGGACAAAAACGCCTGAGGCCACGAGCAACACCCAGAACTGCCCCGTATCGAGCTGCACGCCACCAACTTGCAAGCCCGCATTAATTACCAGCACTGCCGGCGCAACACCGAAAGCGACGAGATCAGCCATCGAGTCGAACTCTGCGCCGAAGTCCGACGTTGCCTTCAGAAGTCGAGCCGCGAGTCCGTCCAGCGTATCGAGAAGACCACACCAGACGATCAGCCAGGCGGCAAACTCCAGGTCTCCAACCTGTGTCGTAACGATCGACACCAGCCCGAGGAGCAGGCTCAGTGCCGTAA
>JADFKA010000069.1 GCA_022565135.1 Pseudomonadota bacterium | reverse complement strand
CGATCCGGTTTTCCGACCGCATCGAGGCGGAAACGTACCCGTTGCTGGACGAGAAGGATCTGGAGGACCTGCCGCCAGGCATCGAAAATATCAATCGCATATTCTGTATCGCGGACTGGCTGTCAATCCATTACCAAAAACGCGTTCTATTCAGTCTGCGTGGGACACATGTTTTCGCCTTTCTGATGGGATTGATGTTCGTTCTGTACTCGGACTTCAGGACTGATCAGTCTTTCATGATCGGCTTTCTCGTATTTTTCTTTTGCGCCGCCAGCGTTCAATTTTTTGCCAAACGCGGCAGCTGGCACCGACGGTATCTCGATTACCGCGCCCTCGCCGAAGGCCTCAGAGTTCAGTACTACTGGGCGGCTGCCGGCGTAACGACAGAAAACAAGTCAAAGTTTGCGCACGATGCTTTCTTGCAGACGCAGGACCCCGAGCTCGGCTGGATCCGGAACGTGATGCGTATTGCGGGCACGCGCAGTGATGCTGCCCCCAACAGGAAACCTGAAGGCATTGCGTATGTTTTGCGCGAATGGATCGGCGATCAGAGCAGCGGTCAACTTGGCTATTTCCGGTCCAAGGCAAAAGATCGTATCCGGACAAGTAGTGTCACCCGGCGCCTGGCGTTTTTGAGTTTGTTGGTCAGCGTAACAGTGATAGCGTTGCTCGTGATACTCGGCTCCGCCATGTCAGACGACGTTCGTCAACCGTTAATGACAGCGATGGGCGCCGTGCTGCTGCTGGTCGCGATCCGGCATAATTACGCCCATGTCACAGCAGAGAGAGAGCTCATAAAGCAGTACGAATTCATGCTGCGGATTTTCCTCAACGCGCTCCGGCGCCTGAATAACGCTCAGGATGACACCGAAAGGCGGCTGATCCTGAGGGCGCTCGGCGGATCGGCGCTCGATGAACACGCCGAATGGATTCTGATGCACCGGGACCGATCCCCGGATCAGGGAGAAATCTGGCGTATGGGTAGCTAGGCCCGCTGAAGCGGTAAAGATCGCCGCCGCGTGGAACACCCGCCGCCGGCGCAGATCGGCGAATACTTTCGCAGTCCGGACCCCAACGCTTAAACCCTGATTTTCGGCAGAAACCCCGCATTGAGGCGTATGCTGAAGCATGTGGGAGAACTTGGCCGGATCGCGAGGGATGTCCATTGGCGTTACTGCCCTGCAGCATCTAAGCTTAGGAAAACGAAGAGAAAAAGAAGGGGGTGCGCTTTGTCCGTACCTCTACACGAACAGAATCCGAATGAGATTACTCGTGAGTCGCTGGTCAAGATCCTCGAGATTATGTACCGGCTGGCAGCACCCGAGTCGCTGCCGGGGCTCTTGCGGGAGATCATCGAGGTCGGCAAGGTCGCGATCGTTGCCGAAGGGGGTGTCCTTTGGCTGCTGGACCGGCCAACTGGAGACCTCGTCATGGTGATTCCCTCCTCCGACGCGCCCGAACGAACCAAACCGGGTGAAGGACTCGTCGGTCAGTGTGCTGCTGACGTACAAATCACGAACATTCATGAATGCCGCGAAGACGACCGCTTCGCTGCGACACCCATTCATGTCGCCAACTTCGAAACCCGCTCACTGCTCAACGTCCCTATCACGGGGCAGGACGATCAGTTGCTCGGCGTCATGCAGTGGCTCGGCGAGTACCCGGGGCAGTTCGATCAGCACGACCAATGGATCGCGCCGGCCCTTGCGGCTGAGGCCGCGATTGCCATCCAGCACTCTGCAATGACCAGCGAGTTGCTCGCCAGCGCCGTCCTGAACCAGGAGGCGGCCCTCGCGCGAGAAATACAGGTCAGCACTCTGCCGAAAGCCATGCCTGACGTGGCGGGCTACGATGTGCATGGCCAGTTCCTGCCGACGGATTTTGCCGGCGGTGACCTTTACGACCTCGTCATGCTGGATGGGCGGCTGTTCATCCTGCTGGGTGATGCCACGGGCCACGGGTTCGGGCCCGCGCTGTCCGCGACGCAAATGCAGGCCATGCTACGTGTCGCGTTCCGCCTCGGCGCCGACCTCGATGCCGCGTATACTCAGGTCAATAACCAGTTGAATGAGGACCTGCCCGATGATCGCTTCATCACGGCGTTCATGGGCTTCCTGAATCCGGCGACTCACGAGGTAGAGTTTCATTCGGGTGGCCAGGGACCCATTCTCTGCTATCGCGCCGCAAGCAATACCTGCGAATGGCACAAGCCGACGAGCTTTCCCCTCGGCGTCATGGAGCTTGATGGCACGCAGCAAGCCCAAAAGCTCAGTTTGCAACCGGGCGACGTCCTCGCCGTAATCTCGGACGGCATTTACGAGTATGCCACGTCCGATGGCGCCGAATTCGGAGAAAATGGTGTCGCGCAAGTGATGCGGCACGGTCATGACTTACCAATGGCCGAACTCAGTCAGCGGCTGGTCGATGCCGCATTCGAGTTTGGCGGTGACGTTCAGCAGGCCGATGACATCACACTGGTCCTCGTGAGGCGCCTGCCCGGGTAAACGCCCGAGCGAACGGAGCACGACGATGAGACAGGAATTCGGACGAAGCCTCGATGAACTTAAGAACATTGTCAGCTTTACCGACAAGTTTTTCGCGCAGGCCGATATCGATCAGTCGGTGCGCTATATCGTCGATCTCTGCGTTGAAGAGTTGTTCGTGAATATGGTGACCTATGACACGGAAACGAATGCGGACATCCTCATTGAGATGAATCCATATGAACACGGCGTCGAAGTGAGCCTGACCGACTTTGGCGTCGAGCGATTTGACCCCCGCGATGCAGCGCCCGTGGACGTCGATGCGCCGCTCGAGCAGCGCACACCGGGCGGACTGGGGCTTTACCTCGTATTGAAAATGGTGAGTTCGATCCACTACGAGCATCGAAATCGCAATAGCAGAATTACCTTCATAGCGGACCGGAAGTAGGCTTATGTTTCAAATTGGATTTGATGAGGCACGCAGAATTGTCGCGGAAGGCCGGCTTGACGCCGCGAAGGCGCCTCAGGCGCAGGAATTTCTTGATGCGGTCACGCAAGAGTGCGTCCTCGATCTGGGCAAACTCGAATACATCTCCAGCGCCGGGCTCGGTGTCCTGCTACGCACTCACAAGCGCTTGATGAGCAGCGGCGGCGGCCTCAAGCTCGTCAACGTCAACAGCCATATCAACGACATCTTCATGTATTCCGGCTTCGACAGGCTATTTGAGATCGAGGTCGCCGAGTGAGGATTATTTCCAGCAAACCACCAACTTTTTCCGGTCCGCTGAGTATTTATGAATAAGGACCAGGAAATTGCGATGGTGACGGACTGCCAGCACGGCGACAAGAAGGCAATGGATACTCTTGTGAGACAAATGCAAAAACCTGTCTACAACGCGGCCTACCGCATGCTTGGCGACCCGGATGAAGCCGCGGATGTCACCCAGGCCACGTTTCTAAACGTGTTCGAAAATATCCAGCAATTCGATCCCAGGTACAGGCTGTTCAGCTGGACTTATCGCATTGCGATGAACGAAGCCATCGACCAGCTGAAACGGCGCAAGCGCACCGAGCCTTTGGAGCACTCGCCAGTATCCGATGCGGATTTGCCTCAGGAAACGGTCGCTACATCGCAGCTCTGCAGTGAGGTGCAAGCGACCCTGATGGAGCTGACTGAGGAACACCGGGCTGTCATTGTCCTGCGCCACTTCGGCGACTGCAGCTACCGGGACATCGGCCGGATCCTACAATTGCCCGAGAAGACGGTGAAATCCCGCCTGTTCACGGCGCGACAACAGATGAAGAACAAACTGCATCAGCACGGGGTCTTTTCATCATGACAGACCTATGGGAGCTGGAGCTGATCAGTGCCGCCATCGACGGAGAGCTCGATGTCGACGAGCAGGTTGAGCTGGACCTGCTGCTCGAGTCCTCTGAGGAGGCACGCGAGTTTAAGGCCGAGCTTGAGCAGCTGGACTCACTACTCAAAGATGTTCCGAACCTTGCGCCTCCCGAGTCATTGCACGCGCGCATCATGGCCCATGCCAAACCGCAGCGAGTGCAAAGCAATTCCTCGATTCTCGACTGGCTGCGCCCACTGAAACCGGGCGCCGGACTGCGCTATGCCATGGCGGCCGCAGCCGGGGCGTTGCTCGCCGTGGTTTTCATCAACACCCAGCCAATGCTTCCCGGTACAAACGACTTCGCCGATCTGGTTGGAACGATGGCCCCGGACATCGCTTCGGCCGACGCGAACATCATTGATTCCTTTGCGGTTCGCAAGGAAGGGCTTGAGAGCCTGGTCCAGCTTCGACTCAGCGGCAATGTGTTGTTTCTTGATATCCACGTCGACACCGCAGAACGTCTCGACATTTCCGTTGACCTGGGCGGCGCGGGTCTGTGGCCGGACGCCCTGGCGCAGATCGACGGGCATTTCGAGTCCATTGCCATTTTCGGGCAAGCCCTGCAGATAGAGGCACTCGGTACGCAACGATTGACGATTTTGTTACGTCGTGTCGATGACGCGACTTTCGCCGGAGATGCGAAGATTACACTTGAGTTTTCAAGAGAAGGTAAATTGCTGCAGCGTGGTGCGCTGACGGCAACTTTGACAGGAGTACGGCAATGAGCAGTGATAAAAAATCCCGATCCACAACGATGATCGTTGCGTTCGCAGTCGTGATCGCAGTGGTTGCTTACCTCGGCGTCAAATACCCGATTCCTGGAGATGACGCTGCTGGTACGGTCGCGCCGGCCGAACGAGAGATAGGTGAACAGATATCCAGCGATCAGGTTGAACTCGATGACGAAACCGTGGCGCAGGTGATGCAAACTGATGTTTACCAAATGATCATCAGCGATGCTGCTTTCGCCGAAACGATGCGCAGCGACACATTCCGCAGCTTGCTGAGAAGTAACGTGTTCCTGAGCGCCATGAGCAATGAAGCGTTCCGTAGCGCACTGCAGGATGATGCGTTCATCAGCGCCTTGCACAGCGACGTATTTCGCAACGCCTTGCGCGATGACACGTTCCTGAGTGCTCTGCGCAACGATGTCCTGCGAGATGCGATGCGTGGTGACGTGTTTGCGAGCGCTATGCGCGACGACGCATTGCGGAGCGCATTGCGCAGCGACGCATTCTTGCGCATTGCTCAGAGCGATGCGTTTCGGAGCATGCTCAATAATAATGCGTTCCGTAGCGCGTTGTTGAGCGATGCCGCGCGCAACTCTCTCGATCGCGATGTCGCTCTCAACGACGTATTGAGGAATAATGTTGCATTGTCAGACGCACTTGCAGCTGACCTGGAGCTGGCCGCCGTTTTCGCTAGTGACGCGTTTCGCAGTGTGCTGTTGAGCGATGCATTCCAAAGCGCACTTCAGACCGACTCGTTTCGCAGTGCTCTACGCGACGATTCGTTTCGCAGCATGCTGCAAAATGATGCGTTCCTGAGCGCAATGCGCGTCGACTCGTTTCGGAGCGCACTGCGCAGCGATGCGTTCGCAAGCGCATTTCGCGATGACGCGTTTCTGAGCGCTCTGCGCAGCGATGCGCTGCTGAGTGCAATGCGCAGTGACGCGTTCCTCAGTGCCATTAGCAATGATGCATTCCTCAGCGCTCTGCGCAACGACGCGTTTCTAAGTTCGATGCGCAGCGATGCGTTCCTGAGTGCAATGAGCAACGATTCGTTCCGCGCCGCATTGCGAGGCAGCGATGCGTTCCGCGAGGCGTTGCGAGCGGACACATTGCGGAGTGTCCAGCGCAGCACACTGGACTAAGCGCTATCGCTTGGATCAGCTCGCCAGGGGTCCGCCTGCCAGCCGGCAGGTGGGCCCGTGTCGTTAGCATATCAGTTGCATTACTCTCGTTCGCCGATAATGCAAATGCAGATGCTTTCGAAATGGATGTCGTTGAAACAGACGAAGTTCGGCTACTCTACTTCGATCCGTTTCAGACCTACCTGGTGCCTCATGTGCTGCGCAGCTTTCACAATTCGCTGAAGTTTCAGCGGCAGGTATTCGACTGGGAGCCGCACGAAAAACCGACAATCGTCCTGACCGACCTCAGCGACTATGGAAACGCAGGAGCCAGCGTCTCTCCTTACAACGGGGTGTCGGTCTATATCGCTCCAGCCAGCCGCACGCTCGAAACCATGCCGAGCAGCGAACGCATATTCATGATCATGAATCATGAACTCGTGCATATTGCCAACATGGATGTCGCGAACTCGCAGGACCGGCGCTGGCGGCGCTTTTTCGGCGGCAAGCCACGACATACAGACCGACACCCGGAGTCAATTCTCTATAACTACCTCACCGTGCCCCGCCTGAGTTCGCCACGCTGGTATCTCGAGGGCGCTGCCGTATTCATGGAAACGTGGATGTCGGGTGGTGTCGGGCGCGCGCAGGGCGCTTACGATGAAATGGTGTTTCGCTCGATGGTACGCGACGACGCCTACTTCTTCAGCAACCTGGGCATCGTGTCTGAGGGTGTCGCTGTCGATTTTCAGGCCGGTGTCAATGCCTATCTATACGGAACCCGATTCATTGGCTATCTCGCTCACGAGTACTCGCCGCAGCATATTATCGACTGGTTGAAACGCGGTGAAGACAGTGAGCGGTACTATTCGAAACAGTTCGTCCGTGTCTTTGGCAAACCGCTCGAAGTCGCCTGGAATGACTGGATCGCATTCGAGCACGAATTCCAAAATGCGAATCTCGAAGCTGTTCGGGAGTATCCACTGACCGAGACAACACCTTTGACTCAGCAGACGCTCGGCTCGATTTCGCGCTCGTACGTCGACGAGGTCCGAGGCGAGATGATCGGAGCATTTCGTTATCCGGGCGTCGTCGCCCACGTGGGCAAACTATCATTACAGAGTGGCGAGCTTGAGCACGTTACCGATATCAAAGGTCCGATGACCTATCGCGTAACGTCGTCGGCCTTCGACCCGGCCAGCCGGACGTTCTTCTACACAGCCGACAACCTTGCTTTTCGCGACCTAATGGCCGTCGATATCGACACGGGCGAGAAGCGTATGCTGCTCAGGGATGCACGTATCGGCGATATCGTTTTCAACAAGACGGATCGGTCTCTCTGGGGTCTGCGGCACCTTAACGGCTACGTTTCCCTGGTTCGAATCCCGTACCCGTACAAAGATTGGAACCTGGTTTACGCCTGGCCCTACGGACACGTTGCCTACGAGATGGACATCTCGCCCGACGGCGAAATGCTATCCGCATCCGTTGGTGAGATCGACGGCGGACAGTATCTCAGGGTGTTCAGGATTTCCGACCTGCTCGAAGAGAAAGCCGAGTCAATCTCACAGTTCGAATTTACGCCAGCGGCACCCGAAGGATTCGTGTTCTCGCCCGACTCGAAGTATCTCTTTGGCAGCTCCTATTACACAGGCGTGTCGAACATTTTCTGCTTCGATATCGAGACCGAAAACCTCGAAGCAGTCAGTAACGCCGAGACTGGACTGTTCCGGCCGATACCGCTGCAGGACGGCAGGCTGCTTGTCTTCGAATACACGGGACAAGGGTTTGTGCCAACGATCATTGATCCAGTTATTTTTGATGAGGCCGGCACAATCACGTTTCTCGGCGCCGAGATCGCAAGGAAGCACAATATCGTCATGGACTGGAACGTCGCCCCGTTACTCGATGACATCAATCACGAAGAGCTGATTAGCGGAAAAGGCAAGTACCGGCCCTACCGCGAGCTGAGCTTCGACTCCGCCTACCCGGTAATCGAAGGATATCGCGATTCCGAAGCACTCGGCTGGTACTTTCAGCTTACCGATCCCGCGCAGTTACACCGGGTCGGCCTCACGGCCAGCTACTCCTGGGACGATCAGCTGCCCTCCTCGGAACAACTGCATGTCAACCTCGAATACGAGGCACTTAACTGGTATGCCAGGTATTGGCACAATAGCGCCGATTTTTATGACTTGGCCGGACCGACCAAGCGTAGCCGCAAGGGCGATGCATACATCCTGGGCTACGAGCGCGCACTGATTTTCGATCAGCCCAGGCGACTGGATTTTTCTGCCAACGTCGCCTACTACACCGGCCTCGACACGCTACCGGGCAACCAGAACGTGCCGACGCTCATTATCGAAGACATTCTCTCGGCAGATGTTGGTCTGCACTATACGAACACTCGCAAATCGATCGGCGCCGTCGATCACGAGAAGGGTCA
>JADFKA010000068.1 GCA_022565135.1 Pseudomonadota bacterium | reverse complement strand
GAAAAGAATGTTAATCAATGCAACTCAAAAAGAAGAGTTGCGCATGGCAATGGTCGACGGCCAACGCCTTTATGATCTGAATATAGAATTACCGGCAGGCGAACGAAAAAAAGCTAATATTTACAAAGGCAAGATTACGCGCATCGAGCCCAGTCTCGAAGCCGCGTTCGTCGACTTCGGCGCAGATCGACATGGCTTTCTGCCACTCAAAGAAATCTCCAGCGAGTACTTCGTCAAACCTGTTGAGTCGGGCAAGAAACCGAACATCAGGGAGGTCCTGAAGGAAGGCCAGGACATTGTTATTCAGATTGACAAGGAAGAGCGCGGCAACAAGGGCGCGGCGCTTACAACCTACGTCAGTCTTGCCGGTCGCTTCATCGTCCTGAAACCGAACAAGTCACGTTCAGGCGGCGTCTCGCGTCGTATCGTCGGTGACGATCGCGACCTCGCCAGGCAATCATTGTCCGATGTTGAAATACCGAAAGGCATGAGCGTTATCCTGCGCACAGCCGGCATCGATCGCAGCACTGAAGAACTGGCGTGGGACCTTGAAAACCTGCTCACGATCTGGCACGCAATTCTTAATGTAGTGCTCGAAAAGCCCTCACCGTTTCTGATTTATCGCGAAAGCGATTCCGTCGTGCGCGCTTTGCGCGATTACATGACAACCGACATCGGCGAAATCCTGATCGATGATGACAAGACCTACAAGGAAGCCGTCGAATTCGTCGAACAAGTCATGCCACACAACCTGCGCAAGCTGAAACACTATACGGATCCAGTGCCTCTGTTTACGCGTTACCAGATCGAAAGCCAGATCGAGTCGGCGTTTTCTCATGCAGTGACGCTGCCATCAGGTGGCAGTCTGGTAGTCGATCACACCGAGGCTCTCGTATCGGTTGATATCAACTCGGCGCGTGCGACCAAAGGCAGCGACATCGAAGCCACAGCGCTGAACACGAACCTCGAGGCAGCCGAAGAAATGGCACGCCAATTGCGTATTCGCGACCTCGGCGGCCTCATCGTCATCGATTTCATTGACATGGGGCCGCAAAAGAATCAACGCGACGTCGAGAATCGCTTGCGCGACTGCGTGCGCCAGGACCGGGCCCGCGTACAGATCGGCAAAATCAGCCGCTTCGGCCTGCTGGAAATGTCGCGCCAGAGGCTACGCCCATCTCTCGGCGAGTCCAGCCACCTGACTTGCCCGCGATGCTCGGGTCTCGGCACGATTCGCAGTGTGGAATCACTCGCATTGGCGATTCTGCGCATTATCGGTGAAGAAGCGCGTAAGGAGCGAACGGCAAAAGTCATTGCGCAATTGCCCGTCGAGGTCGCTACCTACCTGCTCAACGAAAAGCGTGAATGGGTGCGGAATCTCGAGACGAGTAACGACACGCAGGTAGTCCTGGTCGCCAATTCGTCGCTGGAGACGCCGCATTACGATATCCGTCGAGTACGCGACGATCAGACCGAGCTACCCGAAAACGCGGGCGCCAGCTACGAACTTGCCGACAGCGAAGAAGAGCCTGAACTGCCGGCGACACTGCAGGATCGCAAAATCGTGGAACCCGCAGCGATTGGCACCATCAAGCCCAGCACGCCATCACCCAAACGCCGTAAACGGCCGGGCACAGGATTTTGGGCCAGCATCGGTGCATTGTTTTCGAGCAGCGAGGAGCAGCCCAAGAGCAAATCGCAAGCCAGGCGACGCAAGCAAAGTGGCAAGAGCGGTCAGAGTCGAAGCCCGCAGCGAAGCAGGCGTCGCAAGGAGCCGCAACGATCGGCAGACAATCGCAGTGCCGATCGAAAAAAGACCAGGAAGCCTGCCAAAAAGACTAGCGCGAAGGACAAGAGTCAACGTACCAAAGATGCGGGACAGCAGACACGCAAGCCGAAGGAGGCGACGGAAAATCGCGACGAGAGCCAATCAACACACAAGAAACCGTCGCGCAATCGCCGCGGTCGCGGTGGCCGCCGCAGACGTCGTACGGGTGACAGGCCTGCTCAGGATTCGACTGTCGAGCAGCAGCAAACGCAGCCCGCAGAGGATGAGCAGCGCGTCGAAAAACCAGCTGCCGAGAAACCAGTCGCCGAGAAACAACAGGCCAGGCGCGAAGAACCTGTGCAAAGCGAACCAAAAAAAGTGACGGAAGTCGCCTCGCCAGCGATCGACAATGGTCCTCCCAAAGTGCGTACCGATGCAGAACGCGCAGCCGATGCGACAGTTCAGTCAGAAACCTCTATAGACATTGATCATACTTCGCCGAACTTGACGCCCATCAGCGAGCCGGTGAAATCGCAACCCAGTGAGACGGCGGAGTCACAACCCAGCGAGACGAAATCGCAACCCAGCGAGACAGCGGAGTCACAACTCAGCGAGACGAAATCGCCACTGCCGTCGGGCAATGGTTCATCGGACCCTGAGCCTAAGTCTGAGCCTAAGTCTGAGCCTAAGACTGAGCTTAAGACTGAGACAAAGACTGAGACAAAGACTGAGACAAAGACTGAGACAAAGACTGAGCCAAAGACTGAGCCAAAGACTGAGCCTAAATCTGAGCCAGAGGCTGAGCCTAAGTCTGAAGCAAAGCCGCAAGGCAGCTTGCTGCCCTGGGATGCGCCTGCGCCACAAACGGTTCAGAAGCCGCGCGAGGAACCTGCCAAGGCAGAAAAACCCGCCGAGCCACTATCGAGCGATTGATCGAACCAACATAGGAGCCCGCTGTAGGAGCCCGCCATGCGGGCGAGTGGCTATCGCCCGCATGGCGGGCTCCTACAAGTGATTGTCTCTCAGCATCTTGAGCAATCCCTTCGACGCGTCCTCGATAAGATCGAGTACGCGTTCGAAGCCCGAAGACCCACCGTAATACGGATCCGGTACTTCGTCTTCGTGCCCGGACGAAAATTCCAGGAACAGGCGAATCTTGTCGTGATATTTCTCGTCGGCCTGGTCGACGAGCGTTACGTGATTTAGATGGTCCATCGCAAGGATGTAGTCGAAACGCTCAAAGTCATCGTCTTGCACTCGCCGCGCACGTATGTCGTCGAGTGAATAACCGCGGCGCTTTGCTGCCTCGCGCGCGCGCCGATCGGCCGGCTCATTAACGTGATAGGCGTGTGTGCCAGCAGAGTCCGCCAGGATATTCGCGGCAAAGCCCGCCTCCTCCACCACGTGCCGAAAGACGCCTTCTGCCGTTGGCGAACGGCAGATATTGCCCATGCACACAAATAAAACACTAACTTTCTCTGTAATTTCAATCATTTACAACGCTTTTTCCTGCCTCTTATTTGCCGAATTTAGGACTTGTAAGTCCTTGTTTTATTATGTTTCGACATGAAATAAGAGGCAGGATTTTCAACAGGCAAATCATTCAATTTCTAAAGCAAGTTTACACTTCTAAGGTAGCGACTCACCTGCCTTTCAACCTCATCAAAGTGTGGAACAGCGCCCGGAATATGGATCTCTAATTCCGCATCCCAACGTTGTCGATATTCAATGAGACGAGCGCGATAGCGCTCGGCGAAACAGGTCGGATCGATTCCGCGATGTGCCGCTTTCTGAGAAAATACTCCAGCTACATATTCCACATCGACACCTTCGTCTCCGAACAACAGATACAAGTCATACAGGTCTCGACATTGGAGTCGCTGTATTACACACCGGAGTTTTTCTCCAGCTATTTCCTGCAGTGAATAGACAAGCACATACGTATTCTCGGGGAGATCTGGCCACCTTGGGAGGAGCGCCTGCATTTCCGTTTCCAAGATCAATTCATCGTCCGCAATGTCGAGCTTCAAATACCGTTCGCGACCAAGTGGGCCGGTGTAGGCAATTCTCGGGGGATTTTGATTCGTCAACCGCAATCCAGTTACCGGTTCGTGCATTTCTTGTAAGGCGTTTTGTATCGCTGCGGTGCCGTCGGCGACAGATCCGTCGAGCATCGAAAAATCCAAGTCTGCCGAATACCGATAGTCTTCGAAGTAGCATAGTCGCAGCGCTGTGCCACCCTTAAAGATGAGTCCTGATTCTTCTTGAATATTCGAGACTGCGGCGATGATGTGAGCCAATATGTAGTCTCGTTCAACAGTTCGAGCCGATACTTTTTCGTCGGCTGATCGCCGTGTAATCTGCGCTCGGTTGATCATCGATTTACGACGTTCGCCAGTTCATTCACATCAATCGGCCAACGCATATGCCACCTACTATCCCTCCAAGTCCTCGCTCTTCTTGCGCCCGGCTCCAAATCGAGATCGGCCGTGATTGGGCTGATCGGCTTTAGTTGGCCTGCGAGATTCCCAATTTCAAGAGCATCAGCGATCGAGCCAATTCTTCGAATGGCTTGTTCCCAACCGAGAGCTTTGGCATAGCCAGTCATCTTCATTACATCGACTTCATTGGCAGCAGCTATTGCCTCGGCCAGTGTTGCGAGGCCGCCGACGAGCTTTGGACGTGCCGCGGCATCTAGTAAAGCTCGCTCAATGTCCGATAGCCAGGATTCGCCGTAAGCAAATGCTCCGATTAAGACACTCGCTTCGGGCTCTCGCACCAAACGTAATGGCATGGTGGAAAGAGACGTAGCTCGTATCCGGCTCGCTGTCGCGACCTGGATGGTTCTTGCTGGATGTGTAATTAGGTCATGCTCGTCGAGCGCCGTTCGATAAGCCATACGGTGGGGAACACCCGAAAACGCTGCCCCTACTGCGAGAGCGATGTCCTCGGCTACAGACGGGGTTCCCAGTACACCGAAATTACGAACTGCATAGTGACCATATCGAACTCGATCGATCAAACCGGTATCCCGCATCCTACGTAGCAGGTTGCTAACCGCTGATCGGCTCAGGCCAAGTTTCTGTTGGGCCTGCTGGAACGTGAAATGCTGTCGACCTTCGGCGACGAAGTCGTCAATCATTTTTAGAGACGTATCATGTAAAACCTGTTCCATAATCCACCTAAACAATGAATTCTGAGTAGAATTATACACTATTCTTGTGAATTTTCATGCAAAATACACTATTTTCGTGAACTATGCGTAACAATTCACAATAATAGCGTTACCGCGCTAGATCGTGAACAAAGAGTGTTGATTTGCATCCAATTTTGACCATGCTCTTGCATTTTAGAATTGACCCAGTCTGGTGCGGCTCCGAGCAACGCTGCCAAACTGTTAGACGGCTGCGGCCGGGTCAATTTCGGATGCAAACATATGCTGTTTTTGGCTCAAATTTCGGTGCAAATCAACAACCAGCAGGACGATCCTCGTCACTGCGAAACTAAATCGGCACATCCCAGTGAGGCGGAGACTCACAGTAATCAGCCATGAAATCGACAAACGTTCGTACTTTGGCGGATAAATAATGGCGGTGCGCGTAAACCGCGTAGAGGCCCAGCTCCTTAACTCGATATTTCTCCAAAACGACTTGCAGTCGGCCGGCACGAATGTCGTCACCGACAATAAACGTCGGTTGCAACAAGATACCAGCACCGGCAACAGCTAACTGGCGAAGTGCATCACCGTTGTTGGCGGAGAATCGACCGTTGATTCGCACACTATGGGACTTGCCGTCGCGCTCGAAGCGCCATACATCATGATCGGAAAAGTATGAGTAATCGAGGCAATTGTGATCGCTCAGTTGTTCAGGTGTCTCAGGCACACCCCATTTTTGAAAATACCGGGGGGCGCCGGACACGACGAGGCGGACAGGGGCCAACTTGCGCGCGACCAGCGATGAACTACCGAGTGAGGCAATTCGAATCGCGATGTCGAAGCCGTCGTTCACGATATCGACCACTCGATCATTCAAACTGAGATCAACATCGACGTCAGGGTGCGCATCCTGGTAGTCCACGATCGCGCGGGTCAGGTGCAGCACGCCGAATGACATCGGCGCGCTGATTCGCAAGGATCCGCGCGCCTCAATCGTCATTTCGCCGACAGCACTTTCCATTTCGACGATGTCCGCCAATACTTGTTGACAGCGACCGTAATAAGCCTGTCCCGCTTCGGTGGTGCTCAAGTGCCGTGTCGATCGATTGAGCAACCGCGCGCGGAGCCAGGTCTCAAGTTGCCCGACGTACTTGCTGACGAGCTGAGGAGACATGTTTAGTCGCTCGGCAGCGCGTGAAAAAGAGCCGTTGGAAACCACCGATACGAATGTGCGCATGCCATCGATCGTGTCCATATAAACAACATATCATTGATAATCATTCAATAGTAGGGCTATTAATCATCGATACGTTGTATTGCTACAGTGTCCCTGCCATCTAAATCGCGAATCTCAATAGGAGAAAATTCAATGAAACCAGTACATCTTGCCGGACCTGCGGTTACCACACTTCTGATGATGAGCTATTACTTGGCGAGCGGCCACACAGTCAACGCAGCGGAGCAATCGTTCGAATGCGACGAGCAACTAACCAGTGTTCACATCGCAACCTTCGATGATCTCGACTTCAACGTCTTCACCGGTCAAAAGTGGGACGAATTGAATCGGAGTCATGCGGTCGACATCATCGTGCACTGGCCAGACGGTCATGTCACCGAGGGTATCGATGTCCATATCCAGGATCTGGCAAACATGTTTGTCTACGCGCCTGACACTCGCATCGAGGTTCATCCGATCAAAATCGGCTGCGGTGAATGGACCGCAGTAACCGGTATCATGGAGGGCACATTCACTGAAGCCATGCCAACAGGTGATGGCAACTCTATTCCCCCGACGGGCAAGGCATTCAAGATTACGATGGTTACCATTGGTCACTGGAACGAAGACGGCGTCATCGATGAAGAATGGCTCTTCTGGGACAACCTCACGTTCATGAAACAGATGGGTCTGATGGAGTGAGTTCTTCGTTCGGGAGTTCAAGATGCGGTCGTCAAACGAATCACTTGCACCCGTACTTTACCTGCCTCATGGTGCGGGTCCACTACCGCTTTTGGGCGATAAGAATCACGAAAGTTTGATCGCTTTTCTGCGGGGGATCTCTCAAACGATTAGAGAACCTGCGGCAATTCTAACTATCAGTGCCCATTGGGAAGAGCCGCGAGCGACGATAACAAGTCCTAGCCAACCGAAGATTATTTATGATTATTCCGGATTTCCTCCACAGGCTTATGAAATTCAATATCCGGCCGTTGGCAGTTCAAAGCTAGCGCAGGAAATATTCGACCTACTTGAAAGAAATGCAATTGAAGCAAGGCTTGACGAGCAACGTGGATATGACCATGGGATGTACGTGCCACTGAAGCTCATGTATCCGGATGCGAAGATACCCTGTCTACAATTATCTTTGCTCAAGAATCTTTTGCCGGCCGAGCATATAGACTTGGGAAAATCTCTAGCGAGTTTGCGCAAGAAAAACGTTCTTATTGTTGGATCAGGAATGTCTTTTCATAATCTTCGACTATTTTCTCGGCCTGAGATTGACAGTCATAAAAAAAGTATCGCGTTCGATGACTGGCTGATAGACACGTGCACAAATGCGACGCTAACGAGTTCGGAGCGGGAGAATCGATTGATTGCATGGGAAAAAGCGCCCTACGCAAGACACTGCCATCCGCGAGAAGAGCACCTATTGCCATTACAGGTATGTTTTGGTGTTGCAAGTGCAGAGACACCGACGGCGAATGTGATCTTTAATGAAGACTTCATGGGTGCGAGAATTACGGGGCTGCAGTGGTGACTTCCACAATTAAGCCAGTACGTTAATTCGAATATGAAAAGATGAGCAATCGAGGAATATCACTTGCTGACGCGCGTCGCATTGTTAGGCAGGCTTTGAATTCTGCACGTGCAAAAAACCTACCGGCTTTGGCAATCGCACTGCTCGATTCTGGAGGTCATCTAAAGGCTTTTGCCAGCGAAGACGATGCGGGCACTCAGCGGGGGCAAATAGCAACTGGAAAAGCCAATGCGGCCTTAGGCATGGGGTTTGGTACCGGGCAGTTTTATTCACTTGTCAAAAACAAGGTTTTACCCGATATGTTTGCTGTCTGTATAAACGGTGCCACCAATGGGCAGTTCATTCCACTACCTGGCGGGGTGCTTATTATCAATCAAGGACAAGTAGTCGGTGCTCTGGGAGTTTCAGGTGCCTCCTCGGAACTCGACGAAAATGTCGCCGTTTCAGCCATTCAGTCTTGCCGTTTTACTGCTTGTCCGTAAATAGAAAATCGCTATCGAACGACCGGTATTCGCTCAATAGCGGCCCTTCGTGTGATAACGTCGTGAGTGGCCGCAAATGACCCAAAGCCGACATTC
>JADFKA010000067.1 GCA_022565135.1 Pseudomonadota bacterium | reverse complement strand
CTTTACTTCCGTTGACAAACATCCCGCCCGTGATCATTTTTACTCATTAGCAAGGTCCGCTTCAAAAGGTAAGACTCGTGGCGAAAAAACTATACATAAAAACGATGGGCTGTCAGATGAACGAGTATGACTCGGACAAGATGGCGGACATCTTGCGCGAGTCACACGGTTATGAGCGCACAGATAACATCGAGGAGGCCGATCTGCTGCTCGTCAACACCTGCTCGATTCGCGAGAAAGCACAAGAGAAAGTATTTTCCGAGCTCGGTCGTTGGCGTCCACTTAAAGAGAAACGACCCGGTGTCATGATCGGTGTCGGCGGGTGTGTTGCCAGTCAGGAAGGTGCGGGCATAACGAAGCGGGCACCGTTTGTTGATGTCGTTTTTGGACCGCAGACTTTGCATCGGCTGCCCGAATTGATTGATGAGGCTCGCCGCAGTAAGAATTCGGTCATTGATATATCATTTCCGATGATCGAAAAATTCGACTGTTTGCCCGAGCCGCGCGCTGATGGGCCAACGGCGTTCGTCTCGATCATGGAAGGGTGCAGCAAGTACTGTAGTTTTTGCGTTGTTCCTTATACGCGCGGCGAGGAGGTCAGCCGACCGCTGGATGATGTCATCGCGGAAATCGTCAGCCTCGTTGAGCAGGGTGTGCGCGAAGTCAATTTACTCGGCCAAAATGTCAACGCGTACCGGGGGCCGATGCATGATGGACAGATCGCTGACCTGGCCACTCTTATTTACTACGTTGCAGCTATCGAGCGCATGGACCGGATCCGGTTTACCACGTCGCACCCCGTCGAATTCACCGACAGCCTGATACAGGCATATGCTGAAGTGCCGAAGCTTGCCAGTTATCTGCACCTGCCCGTGCAGCACGGGTCCGATCGCGTCCTTGCGGCTATGAAGCGCGGCCATACTGTGCTTGAGTACAAACAAAAAATTCGCAAACTCCGCGAGGCGCGCCCGGGTATTTCGCTGTCGTCAGATTTCATCATTGGATTTCCCAGCGAGACGAAAGAAGATTTTGAAACATTGATGAACATGGTTGCCGAAATCGGTTTCGACCAGTCTTTCAGCTTCATTTATAGCGCGCGCCCAGGTACGCCCGCGGCGAGTCTTGCTGACGACACACCGATGGATGTCAAGAAACAACGATTGCAGATCCTGCAGTCGCGAATCAGGCAGCAAGCCATGGAAATCAGTATTGCGATGGTCGGCACGACGCAGCGGGTCCTGGTTGAAAAGATGTCAAAAAAGGGTGCCAATCAAGTAGCCGGTCGTACCGAAAACATGCGCTGGGTTAACTTTGATGCGAATCCGTCGTGTATTGGGCAGTTTGTGGACGTCGTTGTCACCGAAGCGCTACCCAATTCGCTGCGTGGTCGGTTGTTACGTGATCGGGTAGCTGCCTGATAAGATGGGTTCCAACCATTTTCAGCCTTCCCAAATCATGCTCATCGCGGTACTCTTTTGGATACTTTGAATGCTGTCCAAATTTCTCGGGACATAGTCCTTGAGCCCGCCGACAATAACCGCCTGGCCAATCTTTGCGGCCAGTTTGATGAGCATCTTCGGCAGATCGAGCGCCGCCTCAACGTAGATATCGCCACTCGCGGCAACCATTTTCGCGTAACGGGGCAACCCGGTGCTGCGCGAATCGGTAGCGACATACTACGTTCCTTGTTTCGAATGACAGACAGTGAGCGAATCGATCCCGAACGCGTGCACATAATGTTGCAGGAGTCTGTTATGAACGATGGTGATGTCGCGTCGGAGTCCAACACAATCGCGAATGATGACGATGTCGCCATACAAACACAGCGGAAACTGATTCGACCTCGCGGCGCCAATCAGGCCGCGTATGTCAAAAGTATTCGAAGTCACGATATTGCTTTTGGTATTGGACCAGCGGGCACTGGGAAAACCTATCTCGCGGTGGCCTGTGCAATTGAGGCGCTGACCAGCGACGACGTGCGGCGAATCATACTCGTTCGACCCGCTGTTGAGGCTGGTGAGCGACTCGGGTTTCTGCCGGGCGACATGTCACAGAAAGTCGACCCGTATTTGCGACCAATGTACGACGCACTTTATGACATGATCGGTGCAGATAAAGTGCCGCGTCTGATCGAGCAAAACGTCATCGAAATCGCACCGCTTGCGTTTATGCGTGGACGCTCTCTCAACGAGTCATTCGTCATACTTGATGAGGCGCAAAACACCAGCGTCGAGCAAATGAAAATGTTCCTTACAAGAATTGGGTTCGGGTCACGTGCCGTAGTAACCGGGGATATCACGCAAATCGATCTGCCGAATGCGCAGCAATCGGGCCTTAAGAATGCAATAAGCGTTCTCGAGGACGTCGAGGATATCGGTTTTTCATTTTTTACTCCCAGAGATGTTGTCCGCCATGCGCTCGTACAACGAGTCGTCGAGGCGTACGAGTCCGATGACAGTCGGCGTCATGCCAGGCACAGCGCTCAATCGAAACCGAAGCGGTGATTGTCAAACGTTCGTTTACCGTGGATGTGCAGATCGCTTGTAACGATCCCGGCATACCGAGTGATGATGAGATACGGAGTTGGGTCGAACTCGCGGTTGACAGCTCGGGCAAAGAGCTCAATGGCCAGATCGAAGTGGCGGTGCGCGTTGTCGACGCCGACGAAATTCGTACGCTAAATGGACAGTACCGCCAGCAGGACAATCTGACCAACGTGTTGTCATTTCCAGCGGGTGATTCGCATGGGCTGCATGGCGGGGATGTGCTATTGCTCGGGGACGTTGTTGTCTGCGCCTCAGTCGTCAGCGCCGAGGCCGAGGCACAGGGCAAGGAGATTGCTGATCATTGGGCCCATATGCTCGTGCACGGTGCTTTGCACTTGCTCGGTTATGACCACGAAGCTGACTCTGAGGCAGCCGCAATGGAGCGCCTTGAAACCAGGATACTGGCCGGGCGAGGCGTTGCAGATCCTTATACCAGTACGCCGTGAAAGTGATATTGATGGAGTACAAAGTCACAATGACAAACTGCTACACTCTAGTACTCG
This sequence comes from Pseudomonadota bacterium, assembly GCA_022565135.1. Lineage (GTDB taxonomy): Bacteria > Pseudomonadota > Gammaproteobacteria > Steroidobacterales > Woeseiaceae > UBA1847. The sequence continues at coordinate 5,322 of JADFKA010000067.1, read as the reverse complement.
GTCAAGGTGATACTGATTGGTTCAGGTTCTGCAGAGGGGCAAGCACCCAGGTTCGATGAACGACAAACCTCCAAGTTCCAGCGGCACAGTCAGTACCGGATTGTTCGCGCGAATCAAGCGCGCATTCATTGGCGCTCCCTGGAGCCGCGAGGAAATCCACGACATCATTCATCAATCCGAGATCGATCTCGATGCTGAGGAGAAAAGTATGCTCTCCGGAGTGCTCGATGTGTCGGAGATGCAAGTGCGTGAGGTGATGATTCCACGCTCGCACATGATCGTCATTGACATCGATCAGGATATTGATGAATTTCTCGCAATAATCATTGAATCAGGTCATTCCCGTTTTCCGGTGATTGGCGAGGATCGCGACGAGATCCTGGGTGTATTGCTGGCCAAAGATCTATTGCGCTTTTTCGGCAGCGACGGTGCAGATGAAGTGTCCCTGCCAAAGCTCATGCGGCCCGTATCGGTCATACCAGAATCGAAGCGACTCAACGCGCTGCTCAAGGAATTTCGCGACAGCCACAATCATTTGGCAATTGTCGTGGACGAGTACGGTGGCGTTGCCGGACTGGTGACAATTGAAGATGTAATCGAAGAAATCGTTGGTGAGATAGATGATGAGCACGATCATGCTGAAGCAGCATTCATTCGCCCGGATGGTGATCGCAATGGCAGGCCAAGTTTTGCAGTGCGTGCATTAACCAGAATCGAGGACTTTAATGAGTATTTCGACTGCGAGCTCAGCGACGAGGACTACGATACGATCGGTGGGCTCGTCATGCATGAACTTGGGCAGTTGCCGCGTCGTGGCGAAAAGATTAATTTTGGTGGATTTGAATTCGCGATCGTCAAGGCTGACAGAAGACGCATTGATGCGCTCCAGGTTCAGCGAAACGGCTAGCGCATGCTTGGTATGAATTCGCTGATATTGTTGCCGATTGACCGGCCGATTCTCAGCAGGCTGGTTTTCCTGGGGCTCGGCTGCCTGACGACAACGGCTTTCGCACCTTTCGGCTGGCACTTGCTCGTACCGTTGCTGCTTCTGCCATTTCTCTTTGTGTGCCTGACCCAGGCTCCTCGCGATGCGGCAAAGTACGCTTTCTGCTACGGCTTCGGTCTGTTTCTGAGCGGCACGTACTGGATCTACATTTCCGTTGTTACCTATGGCGACGCGCCTGCGTGGATTGCTCTGATGCTGATGCTCGGTCTCACGCTGATCATGTCGATCTACCTGTGGTTAACGGGGTGGCTGATCAGTGGTCTCTCCAGAGGCGAGCCGTGGCTGCTACTGGTCGTGGCGCCGGCAACCTGGGTATCGATCGAGTGGCTGCGTGGCTGGGTTCTGACGGGATTTCCGTGGATGACGCTCGGTTATAGCTACATCGATTCGGCGCTGGCGGGATGGGCGCCAGTGCTGGGGGTTTACGGCATATCAGCGATGTTGGTGCTCAGTACCAGCGCCATGCTTGTGGCAATGATGACGCGAAGCCGTCAGCGATGGCTTGCAATCGCGATCATAGTGCTGCCGTGGATAGGTGGCGCCGTCCTTAAAACGGTCGATTGGACGGCATCGGCAGGCGCACCAATTACGATTACGCTAGTACAGAGCGGGGTCTCACAAGACAAAAAATGGCTTCCGGAGCAACTCGCGCCGACATTGAAATTCTATCGGGACACGACAAGTCAGCTTTCAGACAGTGCGATCGTTGTCTGGCCCGAAGTCGCCATACCATCTGTTACCGATCTGATGGAAGATTATATTGCGGCGCTGGAGTTGGACAGTTTCCGCAATAAACAGACGATTCTTTTCGGCATTCTCGAACGTGACGACGATCGCAGGGGTAAGGTCCGGGTTCGCAATAGCATGATAATGCTCGGCGGCACTACTCGGCAGTATTATAGAAAGAGGCACCTCGTTCCATTTGGTGAATATTTTCCGGTACCGAACGGCGTGCGTAAATGGATGCGAATGTTGAATCTGCCGTTCAGTGATTTGACTGCGGGTGCCGATTTGCAACCATTGCTCGTCGCTGCCAATGGCACGAAAATCGCTGTTGCCATTTGCTACGAAGACGCATTTGGCGCCGAGCAGTTATACGCGGTACCCGAAGCAGAGGTGCTCATTAATGTCAGTAATGATGGCTGGTTCGGCGATTCAATCGCCCCGCATCAACACCTGCAGATTGCGAGAATGCGATCGCTTGAAGTGGGTCGTGCCGCGGTTCGTGCAACCAACACGGGTATAAGTGCTTTCATCGGACCGCGCGGCCACATTCTCAAATCAGGGCCACAGTTCGAGCCGGTGACGCTGACAATGGATGTTGAGCCACGCAATGGCAGCACGCCCTACGCTAACCGCGGCAATCTGCCCATCGTCGGATTGTGCTTGCTGATCGTTGCAGCGTTCTGGCTGCGATCTCGTGCTTCTTGATGTAGGCTGGCGAGTTTTCGCAACCCTCCGCATGACAAGACCAAAATGAGCATCGCGTACGATCCTGAAAAAGTCGAGAAAAATGCCCGTGAATACTGGGAGACATCACGATGTTTCGAGGTCGTCGAAGATAAGAATAAGGAAAAGTTCTACTGCCTGACAATGTTCCCGTACCCAAGCGGGAAGTTGCACATGGGTCATGTACGCGTCTTCACAATTAATGACGTTATTGCTCGTTATCAGCGCATGCAGGGGCGGCATGTCTTGCAGCCGATGGGCTGGGACGCTTTCGGCATGCCCGCCGAAAATGCCGCAATCCAGCGCAATGTGCCGCCGGCGCAATGGACCTACAACAATATCAACGACATGCGCGCCCAACTCAAGCGGCTTGGCTATGCCTATGACTGGACACGAGAAATTACAACGTGCCGCCCCGAGTACTATCGCTGGGAGCAATGGTTATTCGTCACACTTTTTAAGAAGGGTCTTGTGTACCGCAAGAACGCGATCGTTAACTGGGACCCCGTGGATCAGACTGTGCTTGCCAATGAGCAAGTTATCGATGGCCGGGGTTGGCGTTCGGATGCCCTGGTCGAGCGACGCGAGATTCCACAGTGGTTTATGAAAATTACGGCCTACGCAGACGAATTGCTCGATGAGCTTGATCATATGCCTGGCTGGCCCGATTCGGTCAAGACCATGCAACGCAACTGGATCGGACGATCGGAAGGTCTTGAGCTGTCATTTGAGGTACAGGACGAGGATGTGCCGCTGACTGTCTTCACGACGCGCCCGGATACATTGTTTGGCGTAACGTATATGGCCGTTGCGGCGGAACACCCGCTGGCCGAGAAAGCGGCTGCCGACAACGCAGACATCGCAGCCTTCATCGAAGCGTGCAAAAAGATGGATGCTGCCGAAGCGACGTTGGAGACCATTGAGAAAAAGGGCATGCCGCTGGGTATTTCTGCCTTGCATCCCATTTCGGGCGAGCAAGTGCCGGTTTGGGTCGCGAATTTCGTGCTCATGAGTTACGGCACGGGCGCAGTGATGGGCGTGCCTGGACATGATGAGCGCGACTGGCAGTTTGCGAAGAAGCACGGCCTGCCGATCGTGCAGGTCATCGCACCGAGTGACGGCAGCGATATCGATATTGACGCGGCGACGTTCCTGGACAAAGGCATGCTCATTAATTCGGGCGACTTCAACGGTCTCGGCTTTGATGCTGCTGTCGATGCGATTACCAAATTCTTCGAGGCAAGCGGCCGCGGTAGACGGACGATCAATTATCGTCTGCGTGACTGGGGAGTATCGAGGCAGCGTTACTGGGGCACGCCGATTCCGATTATTTATTGTGATGACTGTGATGCAGTGCCCGTGCCGGCCGATCAATTGCCTGTCGTATTACCGGAAGAGGTCGAGTTCACCGGTCATGGATCGCCCCTCAAAGACATGCCGGAATTCATCAACGTGGCTTGTCCGCAGTGCGGTAAAGACGCTAAACGCGAAACCGACACATTCGACACGTTTGTCGAGTCGTCTTGGTACTATGCGCGTTACGCCGGCCCGGACAACGAACAGGCGATGCTCGATGAACGCGCAGCCTATTGGCTGCCGGTCGATCAATATACGGGCGGCATCGAGCATGCGATTCTGCACCTTTTGTATGCGCGCTTCTTCCACAAAGTACTGCGTGACGAGGGCTTGATCGATAGCAGCGAGCCATTTACTAACCTGCTGACTCAGGGAATGGTGTTAAAGGACGGCGGCAAGATGTCCAAGGCCAAGGGCAATACAGTCGATCCACAGGGGTTAATCGATAAATTCGGCGCCGACACCGTCCGCCTGTTCATGATGTTTGCAGCTCCACCCGAGCAGGCGCTTGAATGGTCCGACGCCGGTGTGCAGGGAAGCTTTCGTTTTCTCAAGCGATTTTGGAACACCGTTGGGGAGCATGCTGACGGCGGCCCGGTTGTCGAACTGGAATTGGATTCGCTTACTGATACGCAGAAAAACCTGCGCCGTAAAACGCATCAGACGATAGCAAAAATCAGCGACGACATCGGCCGACGCTACACGTTCAATACTGCGATTGCTGCCGCAATGGAATTGCTGAACGCTGTCAATCGTTTTGATGATGAATCGGATACTGGTCGTGCCGTCGTGCATGAGGCGCTCGAAGCCGCGGTTCTGATGCTGTCACCGATCGTGCCACATGCTTGTCATGCGTTGTGGTCGGTGCTGGGCCATGCAACGCCAATCATCGATATGGCTTGGCCAAAGGTAGATGAGCAAGCCCTCGTGAGGGATGTCATCGAAATTGTCGTGCAGGTTAATGGAAAGTTGCGCGGACGCATTTCGGTGCCCACTGATGCGGATAATGATGCCGTGAGTGCGCAGGCGCTTGCCGACCCTAACGTACAACGTTTTGTGGGTAAGAATGAAATTCTCAAAACCATCGTCGTACCCGGCAGGTTGGTCAACATTGTTGTCTAGAAGACTGACATTGCTGCTCGTATTACTGCTGTCGAGCTGCGGTTTCCATTTGCAAAGTGCGCTGACAACTCCTGCAGAGATGGAGCGCACCTACCTCGCCGCAGAAAATACGCACAGTCAGTTTTATCGGGAATTGAGGTCACAATTACGTGCTGCTGGCGTAATTCTTGTTGAATCTCCAGCCGAAGCCACGGCTACGTTATCAATTCTCGTCGACGAAACGGATCAACGTGTCCTGTCCGTTTCGGCGCGTAATGTGCCGACCGAATACGAGGTGTATTACTCAGTCGAGTATGAGTTGGTTAGTGGCGAGACGAGCTTACTTGCTCCGCAATTGCTTACACTGATACGCGATTACACTTACAACGAAAATCTCGTGCTTGGCAAGG
>JADFKA010000066.1 GCA_022565135.1 Pseudomonadota bacterium | reverse complement strand
CGCCGACTGCGCGGCAGCCACGTGCACACCGGCTGAAGAACTGGCGATTTTCGCCGCCGTTGATGCAGCGGCTGTATTGACAGACGCAGTCGACGGTGATGTCGCGAGTTATACGGGTGCGAGCCTGAGCGTCGATGCCGGTGACGGCAACATCGCTAATCTGCAACTGGATATCAATGCCAACGAAATCTGGGCAATTTTGTTCGCGGTGAAGATGCCGTGAACAGCACCGGGAATTTGAACACGATGATTTTAGGACACCATGATCCGCACTATTTCTGTGCGGGTCTTTTTGTGTGACTGGGGAATGACCCCCGAAAGGAGAAAATGATGAAACGGCACAAGACAAAAATGCAGCACATCGCTGCTCTCATGCTCGGAGTTTTGCTAACTCTGGGTTCGGTAGTACAAGCCGAAGACAATACCGGTACTGGTGATGTCGCAGGCGACTCTGCCGCACTGGTCGACTCGAACGTCTTTCAATTGTTCAGCTCGGGCGCCCTGACGTTGTACAAAAGAGCGTTCCTGACCAGTGACGGTACGCAGTTAACTTCGGGCGATACTCTACCTTCAGGCACGTTGGTTGACTTCATGATCTATACCAACAACTCGGGCTCCATAGCGATCAATGACTTGAGCATTGAGGACGTTCTGGACCCGTTGTTTGTCTACCAGGCAGGAACGATTCGTGTCGACAACTCGCAAACCTGTGCGGCCGCTATCTGTGTACCCGGTGAAGAGCCGGCAATCTATGCTGCGGCAATTGCTGCAGGTGCAGGATCAGATGCCGCTGCCGCTGGCGATACGGTTAGCTTCGATGGAACCGACACGATCAACGTCGGCAACGCTGTCGAAGCCGCCAATGACCAGCAAGACGCAGTAGCCAGTTCAGTTCTGGCCGTCGTCTTTACGGTACAGGTGCAATAAGGGAAAAGCGTTGAAACTGCCGTTTCAAACATGACGCCTGGCGGGCGCGGCCACTTGTGGTCGCCGCCCGCCGCAGCGTGATTGCTTGATACGCACAACGCAATACTCTTGAAGGTGCCGACACCACTGATTTGGTGGCGTCGATACGCGTCGAAACCCGGTGAAGCCGCCGAGTCGTCGCGAGGAAGATGGCCACCCAGTCTGCAACGCAGGTGCAAACCTGCGGCGTTGATGCGTGCGTCACTTCTGCTTCCCGATAAAGCCAATGCTTTGACTCGCAAATACCGCAAATCGATAGCGTGGATCACGCTGTTATGTTGGTTCGCCTGCGGACCGACAAGCCTTTACGCGGCCACCAACTCCGCAACAGCCGGAATCAACGGCATCGATAACGGTACGGTCATCGGCGGTGATGGCACAGGAACGGCACAGATAGAGATCAACTCTGTTCAATTGGCGTTGGTCAAAGAAGCTCGAGACCTTGCAGGCACGGTACTGGCTCCAGCGGCAGACGTTGCTTTCGACCAGGAAATTTACTTCGTACTTTACATAGACAACACAACCGACTTCCTCGCCTATCGCCTGACGATTGAAGACGCGATAAACGAGACCCAATTTACTTATGTTCCCAATAGTCTGGAATCGACGACTGTGGCGAGCGGCTCAAATGCGGCCACTCGCTGGGCAGGCGTCTGGACACCACTGACAGACGCTGTCGGTGGAGCAGACGACGAAGCATCTATTGTCGATAGCGGAGGTCCCGCCAGCGACGATCATATAAGTGTTGGTGAAGTGACCGGGCAAATTAATTTGCCACTGCAAATACCCGCCCAGACGCAATGGGCAATTCGATTCCGGGTGAGGGTTAACTGATGCGGCGCCTCATCCATCAACTGATTTTCGCAATCTGCGTGCTATTGCCAGGCATAGCTGGCGCGCAGCTTATACAGAATTCCACGACAGGCGAACTCGACGGTTCGAGTCTTGATCTGTCTCAGGCAACGGTAACGCTGAACAAGGCGACCATTGTCAATGCCGCAAACTCGACAGTAACCGTCAATCCGGCAATCGTTTTTGCAGACGGTATCGCGTTCAGCACGATTACTGTGACTCTTCGAGATGGCAATAATCTGCCACTCCCGGGTCGTTTCGTGACACTCGCGTCGAGTCAGGGCGTGCTGGATGTTGTCACGCAACCGATTGCCGCTACCGATATCAATGGCGTAACCACCGGTGAAATTCGATCAGTCAATGTCGGTGTGTCACAAATTCTCGCAACCGATGTTGCTGAAAACGTATTACTTGACGATCAGCCCGATGTTGTATTCACGCGCGGCGATATCTTGCAACTGACGAAATCAGTCAGCCCGGATCGGGCAACAATCGGCGACATTGTGACCTATACGGTCGTCATTCGAAATACGAGCGCAGGCACGTTAAGCAATGTGCGTATCTTCGATGCGGCTGCACCGATTTTAGGGCTTATTGATGGCACGGCCCGACTTGACGGCTCCGTAATTTCTGACCCGGTCGCCGGACCACCCATGATATTCGACATCGGCGACGTGTCACCTCTCGTCGACACCAATGGCAACGGTGTTGCCGATCCCGGTGAGGGTGGCTATCACACTCTGAGCTATTCGATGGTCGTCGGCGCTGGCGCCAACGTCGGAAGTTACTCGAATACTGCGGTTGCGGTGGACGTGTGCGATACCTGTACGATCTCTCAAGCAGCCAGCGCCGAACTCGAGATCACGTCCGATCCGGTTTTCGATCTCGGCACAGTGATTGGCAAGGTCTTTCACGACAAGGACGGCGATGGCTGGCTGGACCCTGGTGAAGAAGGCATCGCCGGCGCTATGGTGGTGTTGGACAGTGGTGTCTATGCATTGACCGACACGCATGGCCGCTATCACTTCCCGGCGATTAAACCGGGGCAGAGAATGCTCAAGATCAATTTGCCGCGAATTTCCGGCAACGCCCGCGCCACCACCGGCGAAAGACAGGTCCTCAGTGTAACGCCGGGATTGCTGGCAAAAGCCAACTTCGGCGTCAGCTACAAATACGAGAGCGAGAGTATCGGTGCCGACGGCGCCTATGGCCTGAAGATTGAAAAAGACGTGGCGATACTGCCCGACAAGGTGGTCGGTAGCGCCAGCGATCTGAGCCTTATTGTCAATGGCGTAATATTGAGCATCGCCAACGGCGACGCCAAGCTCGTCAATGCCGACGCGAACTCGATTATTCATCTCGGTGAGGATGGCGAAGTCGAGCCGCTGCAATTCTCGATTCGAGCGCCGGCCAATTCGAACACCGTGAAACGATGGAGCCTGAAAATCTGGCGCGACGATGACGTTGTCATCAAACACCTTAGCGGTGTCGGCACACTACCAGATCGAGTGCAGTGGGACGATGCCAGAGAAATTCGCGAACTGCTGCTGGCAGGCTACGTGTATTTCTATCAACTCGAAATCGAATCTGCCGACGCGCATGTCACCAGCGCAAGACACATGTTTGGTGTCAACCGCATAAAGAAAATTTCGCTCCAACTTCGTGGTGGCGCCTTTATTACGGGTTCGGCGGTGCTGACACGCCAGGCCATGGACCTGTTAACCAATACAGCCAAGATAATGCACGAGCATCCCAACGAGACGATCCGGATCTATGGACATACCGATGCCGTCGGGTCCCACGCCGATAATCAGGTTCTTTCGGAAGCCCGCGCAAGATCCGCATACGAATTTCTCGTGCAAGAACACGAACTGGAGCCAGGACGATTCCTAATCGCCGGTTTCGGCGAAGAGAGGCCGGTTGCGAGCAACGACACAGCCGTTGGCCGTCAACTCAATCGGCGTGTGGAAATTGCCGGTGATTTGACCGAGGTCGAACGCGCTCGCATGTACGAGACTCGCACCTCCGAGCTACGCGCCGCGATGAACGGCCTGGATATGGCGCTCGATTCACTAGGGCAGTTCACGACAATACTCCAGACCAGCGACTCGCCTACCGTCCATTTGCAATTGACCGATGGACTTGGCCGCAGTATTGACACCGAAATCGCCATGCCGAGCATTCAACTTTTCGCGCTCAATGAAATTGAATACAGAACATTCGCAGCCGACGATCCGCGCCATTCGGATCCAAGCCAGGAAGTAAGGGACGCCGCGTACTACTATCGTTTTGTTGGCCAGACCGACCTGGGCAATACCGTCAGAATGGACAACACCCTGGTCGAGCTTGATTCGGCTGGTCTGTTCCAGGCGCAGTTGCGGCTCGTAGAGGGTGACAATAGTTTCGTCGTGAGCGTAAGACACCCGAACGGGCTGATACGTTACGCCGACATTCAACTCGTCGTCAGCACCAGTGAAAATGGGACTCCCATTTTGGCGGTTGCACCGGTACCGAATCTTGTGTTGCAGCTACCGCCGGGCGGCGCGCCCATGCGTGGCCACAATCTGGTTGTGCCGGGTTACACCGATCCCGGCAACACGGTTGCTATCAACAATCAGCTTGTCGAGGTGATCGATAACGGTCGATTCTCCGCTACTGTGAAACTTGAACCGGGTCAAAACCTGATTACTGTCCGGGTAACTGACCCACAAGGATTCTCTGGCGAAATCAAACGCGAAGTAATGTTCGCCGACGCACCGTTGTTCATCATGGCGCTGGCCGATGCCAAGATCAGTCAGATTCGACGCGAAGGCAATTTACAGGCCGCCGGTGCGGACGCATTCGATGAAGTAAAAACCGAGGGCCGGGTCGCACTTTACCTCAAAGGCACAGTGCTCGGTAAGTACCTTATTACCGCTGCGTATGACACCGGCGCCAGCGAAATTGGTGAGATGTTCAGCGATTTCGGTGCGCTCGAGAACGAGCGGCTCATTACGAATATCGACCCAGATACCGTTTACCCGGTTTACGGCGACGACAGTACACTCGTCTACGATACTGACAGCCAGAGCAAACTGTATCTTGCCCTTGAAGGAGAACAGCTGGAAATGGTGGTCGGAAATTACGCGTTGAGTTTCAATGACGCCGAGCTCACGACCTATCAACGTACGCTGCACGGATTGCGCGCTGAATATAATTCGACTCGTAAAACAACTGACGGCGAGTCTAAAATGGAACTCGAAGTCTTCGTCGCCAAGGTCGACCAGGCGCCTGTTCGAGACGAAATCGCGGGAACTGGCGGCTCGCTATATTTCCTCAGCCATACCGACATCATCGAGGGCAGTGAGCAGGTCACACTACTGGTACGCGATCAACTTACCGGAATGCTGCTGCAACGGATCACGCAACAGCGAAATGTGGACTACGACATCAAGTACCGCGAAGGTCGAATCTGGTTCCGGCGACCGGTGTCGAGCGTCATCGATGACGGCAGTCTGATCGGCGCCAATATGCTACGTGGCAATCCGATAACGATCCAGGTCAATTACGAAACGCCTGTCACCGGTCTGAGTGCAGGAGTCCAGGGTGTGCGCCTGCGCTCGCGTTTTGCGGACGGTCAACTGACCCTTGGCGTTTCGCACATCGAAGACGATCGCATCAGTAGCCAATACACTCTGGACGGTGTCAATGCTGAAATCCGCATAGGCGCGACACGTCTCGTCGCCGAATTTGCTCGATCTGTGGGCAGCGATTCAATGGTCTATCGCAGCAACGACGGCGGCCTGCAATTTGCTCAGGTCTCAACGGCTGCCTTGCAGGAAGGCAGCGCATTCAAACTGGGTGCAGAGTTTGACATTGGCGAATGGTTCAGCAAACCCGGTCAGTTTCTCGGTAATGCCTACTACAAAAACCTGTACGCCGGTTTCGTATCCAACGGTAACTTCTCTATTGATGGAGACAAGCAGTTTGGTGCCGCGTTTACCTACAATATGGACGACCGCAATTCGTTCGTAATGCGAATTGACGACCAACAAATAGGCCAGACCATGTCCGCAACGCAATCCATGTTGGGTTGGCGACATCAGCGTGAAAAAATCAGCCTGGAAGCAGAAATTCAGGACAGATCATTCAGCGATGCCGCGCTGAGCGGTTCCCTTGCTGCCATGCGAGCATCGTATCAGTGGACCGAGCAGTTAATCGCCTCTCTTGAACATCAGCAGGCGATATCCGGGAATGTCAAACCTCAGTCTGCCGCTACGATGGAATACGCACTGCGTGAAAACATATCGTTGACTGCACGGTATGTATTCGGCCCCGACGGAGATGCATGGCAGGGAGGTGCAACCTGGGATACACCCTATGGCCGGCTCTACGCGCAGCAGATCACGCCCGAATTGCGCTCGGTTGATTCCGGTACCAAGACACTTGTTGGCGCGGAGGCACCTTTTGGTTCGGGAGGCGCTGTGTATACAGAATATCAATGGGACCACTCTGGTCAGCAACGTGGCTTGCGTTCGATTGCCGGGATTCGCCGAGACTGGCGAATCACTGAAGGATTGACATTACTGATATCCGGAGAGCAGGCAACACAACAGCTCGGCGCAGCAAGTGAGAATGAACAACTCGCCGTTATCGGTGGCATGAGCTACGACCGCAATGGCATTAAGTTGAGCACGCGCAATGAAGTGCGCCGCCAACGCGGCTCGATAACGCTGGACCAATTCGCATCGTTCAACTATGGCGAACTCAGACTGTCATCCGGCTTCACGATGATTGGCGAATATCGCTTGAGCAACAGCGACGACCTCCTGTCACCGGACCAATCGACAAGTTTCGAGGAGGCCAGCATCGGATTCGCGATTCGCCCAACGGAGCATGATCGCTGGAACGTATTGTTCAAACTGACCCGTCTCGATAGTGAGGCTACTCAGACGCAACAGGATAATCGCTACGACGACAGCACCTCTGATTTAATTTCGGCCGACTGGTCTTTGCAGCTTACCCGCAACATTGAGTGGGTTGGCAAGCATGCGTTGAAAACAAAACTAACGAAATTGGAGCAACTGGCCGATTTGGAAACCAATACGTCTCTGAGTATCCAGCGCCTGAACATCCGGCTGCCCCGGAAGTTCACGCTCGGCACCGAGTACAGGCGCCTCCAACAAAAAGAGGCGCATGACGACCGATCAGGGTGGCTCGGAGAAGTCATGTGGAACGGACTGGATCACGTCGGTCTTGGTGTTGGTTACAACTTCACCGAGTTTTCCAGCGATCTCCGGTTTGACAGTGATTACTCAGAATACGGCTGGTTCCTGCGCATTCAGGGTCAATACTAGGAATTGAGATGATGAAAAAGGAAAACCAACAGAATACTCAGGACAGCCACGAGTCTGGCAATGAGCGGCGGCGGAAGGTATTTGTATGGCTGACGGAAATCGGCCTGGTCGGAAGCTCTGTCGTTATTTTCATCGCGTTCCTGTCTGTGCTGATCGGCGTGTACTTTCCCGAAGGCAGCGCTTTAGTCGGTGAGCGACAGGAAGACTGGTTTGGTGACACCCGCGATGCAGAAAATATCGATCTCAGAATCGATACCCAGGCATCCAACACCTCACAACTCTTTGCGGCTAAGATCGTTAGTATTTCACGGCGTGTACAGAGACGCGGCGGCAGGTCATTGGCATGGAACACTGCGCAACTCGGTGACAAATTTGTGCAGAATGATGCGGTGCAGACGTTTTCCCGATCCACGGCGTCGCTGGAAATCAACGATAGCAGTTTGCTGACTATCGGCGAAAACTCCCTGATCGTCTTCGGTCGTCAGCAGACAGACCCTTTTCTGAATAGCCAGGAGTCCATCCTGATCATGGTCGATGGTGAATTGTCAGGAACATTATCCGGCGATGATAATTCACGCTTTCGGTTCGGCGTCAATTTGCCCAACAGCGACGTAATGCTTATGGCGCAGAATCCCGGCGACGAAGTTAATTTTCGAATTACGGTTAATGCGGATCGATCAACTACGCTAAATCTGCTCAGCGGCATAGCTGAAATAGTAGGACGCGACGGTCAGCGCGTAACAATAAGTGCCTACGAATCCATCACCATAGATTCTATAGGTACTCGTCTGCGCGTCAGCAAACTGCCGTCGGCACCGACAGGAATCGGTCCCGGTAACAATACGGTTGTCAGTTATCGGAATGTACCGCAGAAAATTCGATTCAACTGGACCTCGGTCGAACGGGCCGATCGCTATCACATCGTCATTGCACGCGACCCTGCTTTTTCCAATCGGCTTGTAGATGACGATGTCGTGGGCACATCTTTTACACACGGGGCCCTCGGGGCCGGAACGTATTATTGGTACGTTCGCAGCCGAGTCGCCTGGGCGCAAAGCTCGAATAGCCCTATTCACCGAATTCGCGTGCTGCAGGATCTTGAGGCACCCGAGCTACACCTTGATCCACCAGCCGATGCCGTGGTGGCTGGCATCTGGAGATTGACTGGACGAACCGATCCTGATGCTTCGGTTTATGTTGATGGCGTGCAAATTACA
>JADFKA010000065.1 GCA_022565135.1 Pseudomonadota bacterium | reverse complement strand
TACGGCGCCGAAGCCATCGTCTATCCGCTCGTGCTCGGCGCTGTATCGATCGTTGCCTCGATTATCGGCACGTTTTTCGTGAGGACGTCTGAAGGCGGCAAGGTCATGGGTGCGCTGTACAAGGGCATGATCGTTTCGGCCGTTCTGGCTGGCATCGCTTTTTACTGGATCACGATGTCGATGATGGGCGCGAGCGGCAATGCGCAGAGTATTTATTATTCTGCATTGATCGGCCTGGCCTTGACAGCTGCGCTGGTTGTCATCACCGAGTACTACACCAGCACTGACTACAAACCGGTCAGGACGATCGCCGAGGCATCGCTTACAGGCGACGCAACCAACATCATTGCCGGCCTGGGCCTTTCCATGAAAGCGACGGCATTACCGGTGCTGGCGGTTTGCGCGAGTATTTGGGGCGCGTTTGCTCTGGCTCCCGAGGGTGACACCTTTGCTGGCCTTTATAACATTGCCATCGCCGCGACAACTATGCTTTCGATGACGGGTGTCATCGTTGCGCTGGACGCGTATGGCCCGATTACCGATAATGCCGGCGGAATTGCGGAGATGGCGGACATGCCGGCTGATGTCCGTAAGATCACGGACCAGCTCGACGCCGTTGGCAATACGACAAAGGCAGTGACCAAGGGTTACGCGATCGGTTCTGCCGGACTCGCGGCATTGGTCTTGTTTGCCGATTACAACTACGCTTTGGGCAAGGCCGGACTGGACGTTACTTTCCTGCTGAACGACTACCGCGTCATTGTCGGCCTGTTCATCGGCGGCCTTGTGCCGTTCCTGTTCGCCTCCATGGCAATGGAAGCCGTTGGTCGTGCTGCCGGCTCGGTTGTCATTGAGGTTCGCCGCCAGTTTCGGGAAATTCCCGGCATCATGGAAGGCACGGCAAAGCCGGACTACAGTCGTGCTGTCGACCTGCTGACCAAGGCGGCAATCAAAGAGATGGTCGTGCCATCGCTGCTGCCGATCCTCGTGCCGTTGATCGTTGGCCTGTTGCTCGGTCCGGAGGCTCTCGGTGGCCTGTTGCTCGGCACGATCGTCACAGGTCTGTTCCTTGCCATTTCCATGACGACTGGGGGCGGTGCCTGGGATAATGCCAAGAAATACATCGAAGATGGCAACTGCGGCGGCAAGGGATCTAGCGCTCACAAGGCTGCGATAACCGGAGACACGGTAGGCGACCCGTACAAAGACACGGCTGGCCCCGCGATCAATCCTTTGATCAAGATCATCAACATCGTGGCACTGCTGATCGTACCGATACTGTAAGCGATCGCCGAACCACGCAGCACAGCGGAAGGGACAGTGGTCACTGTCATACGGGCATGTCAGCGTTTTCTGAAAGGCGACCCCGACACGGTAGCTCCTCTCGCTTAATATCGCGTCGACGTCCCTGTCTTGCTCCAATCGGCGCATCCTCGCTGTCCCTGCTCCGCTCGGATTCGACGACGCTCGACGAGCCACTGTATCGTGTCCGCCCGCCGATCTTCGTCGGGGTGGCGCGAGGGACGTGTATCGACGGCAGTGATACGCAGCACCGTGGGCGGGATGTTCTTCGACCGAAGTAAAGCGTAGCGTAGCGAACTCCCGTCAAGCGGGATCGAGACATGAGGGAGAGGAATATGCCGTCCGCGGTGCTGCGTTGTCCGGTGACGTGCCCGTGTGGCGGGATCACCAGCAGTCAAGACTAGTTCGGCGGTAAGTTACGAGTGCAGTTGGCGGAACGTGCCCGTGGTCGCGCTGCCGAGTGGCACGGGCGCTTCGATGAAGTGGCCTTGCACGAAATCGACGCCAATATTGCGCAGCCAGTCGAAGTCCTCCTGATGCTCGACTTGCTCCGCAATGACTCTGAACTGCATCGTTCGTGCCAGTTTGATCATCGTTGTAACCATTTCCTGGTTGACTTCATCCGAATTCAAATTGCGCGTGTAGGTTCCGTCGATCTTCAAATAATCAATTGGCAAATGTTTGAGGCTTGCAAATGAACCGAGCCCGCTGCCGAAATCATCCAGGGAAAACTCGCATCCAATGCCATGCAACACCTCAATGAATCTTTGCGCGTGTTGAATGTTGGACAGGATCGCCGATTCAGTCACCTCGAAACAGATTGCTGCCGGAGGCACGCCGGATCGATCGAGCACATCAACTACAAAGCCCAGAAACGACTCATCCCCGAGCGTTTGTCCAGACAAGTTGATGGCACAGCTGCGACCGCTCGTGATCTTGATCTTACTGCTGGCAATAGCCGTCAATGTTGCATTGATTACCCATCGATCGATCTGTGGCATCAGTTGATAGCGCTCTGCTGGGCGTAGAAATTCGGCGGAATCGACCGTACGTCCATGTCCATCTGGCAACCTGATCAGCACTTCGACGGCCGGCCCGGATTCGACGCCGCCGGTCATCGCAATAATTGACTGAATCGCGAGTTCGAAACCATCTTCATGTAACGCAGTCTGCAATCGCCGCAGCCACTGAATGTCACCACGCTCTCTCGCCACTGTTTCATCGCGCGCCGAATACACATGGACCTGACCCTTACCCTGTCGTTTCGCGACGTAACACGCTGAATCAGCCGCGCTCATTACATCCTGAAGTGTGCCGCTGGCATGACTGATTTCGACAAGGCCCACTGAAATGCCAATGTTGAAAATCTTGTCTTTCCACACGAAACGGTAATCAGAAATCGTATTGCAAATATCTGTCGCAAGTTGCCTGGCCTTGTCGATTGGGCAGCCAATCAGCAGTGCGCCGAATTCATCGCCTCCAAGTCGCCCCACGAAGTCAGAGTCCCGCACCTGGTCCCTGATCAGTCTCGCTATTTCCCGCAGCATATTGTCGCCCGCGAGATGACCACAGCTGTCATTGACCGCCTTGAAACGATCAAGATCCATGTAGAACAGCATGTGCACGGCTTCCTCGGCATGCGCCGAATCCATCGCCTCATCCAGTCGGCGCTCGAATTCGCGGCGATTGATCAGCCCGGTCAAGGGATCGTGCGTTGCCTGATAGCTCATCTGTCGCGTCAGGCCACGAATCTCGCTCACATCATGGAATACGACAACTGCGCCCGAAATGCTGGTACCGACGCCGCGAATAGGCGACGCCGTAATCTCGACGGAATGCTCGTGTTCGCCGTCGGTGCTGATCATGACAGCACGTCTGCCCATATTCACCCGCCGTCGTATTTCGAGGCAGCGCTCAACCGGATCCCCCAGCGGTCGCCGATCTGCGTCATCAACTAACGTGAACAGCTCACCAATCTTGTGGCCTGCTGCATCGTCGCGATTGGTGCCGATCAGGGCTTCAGCCGCGAGATTCAGGTAGTCGATACGCCCATCGTTATCGGTCGTAATGACGCCTTCGGCTATAGACTCCAGCGTGTATTGCGCCTGGCGCTTGCTACGACTCAGCGATACCTCAAGACTCTTGCGATGACTCACATCCCGGGCAATCGTCAGGATCGCAGGATGCCCATGAAACTCGATGCTCGTGCTCTGTGCCTCGACCCACAGCCCCGCCTCATTGCCGTTAATGAGCTGGATCTCAAGGCGCCGGGGGACGTTTTCACCAGCGAGCCGTTTCGCCATCGTGTTGCGAAACAACGCCCGATAAGCGGGTTTAATAAGGTCAGCGATGTCGCGCCCGACCAGTTGCACAGAATCAAGCCCCATGAGGCTTGCCGCGGATTCATTTGCCAGTCGAATCTTGTCGTCATGAATGATCACGATTTCCGGTAAGGTTTTCGCGAAGTCCCGAAACAACCGATCGCGCCCCTGGATTTTTTCCTCCTTCTCGCCAAGCGCGTCAAACAGACGATTTATCGTATTTGCGAGTTGTGCGGAATTCGGGTCGTCGGGAACGGTAAGCCGTCGACCGACCGAGGCATCCCGAGAAGCCTCGAGCATTTCCTCGTTGAACATTGCAATGCGTCGTATCGCGTTACGCTTGCCTCTCCAGTGCCGGAGACCGATTGCGACGGCCAGCAAGAGCAGGACCGACAGTGCAATAATTATAATAGTGAGAGAAGGCATTCAGACCTCAACATCCAGCAACTGCGATATGCCCGCAGGCGCGACGCGTTGCCAATAAGTCGAATACCGTACAGAGATCATTTGTTATAATTCACCGGCCAATGTGCATCTCCATGTGGAGATTTGAGGGTCATTTTGAGCTCCCAACCTGAGCATTATGCAGCATATCCCAGCAGCCACAGCAGGCTGCGGCGATTCACCATAATTCGGCAACCGGCGTCGTGTGGCGCGTTACCAGACGTCAGAATTACCGTATCATAGCGACAATTTCTCCCGTTCTTTCAAAAAGTTACAGGAAATCCGACGATGAACCGCGATTTCGCCCGACAACAGATGGTGCAACAGCAAATCCGCGCATGGGATGTCCTCGATTTGAATATCCTCGACGTACTCACGCAGGTACCGAGAGAGCAGTTCGTCCCATCTGGATTCGAATCGCTGGCGTTCGCGGACACTGAGATTCCGATCGGGCACGGCCAGTTAATGATGACTCCCACACTGGAGGGTCGTGTCCTACAGGCACTAGCGCTGCAGAAATCGGATGATGTTCTCGAGATTGGAACTGGCGCCGGATTTTTGACCGCCTGCCTCGCGCGCCTTGCCAACTCGGTCACAAGCATTGACCTGTATGAGGACTTTCTGCAGTCAGCATCGGCGACCCTCGAAGACATAGGTGCCACTAACGTCGAATTATTCTCTATGGACGCCATGCGGCACCTTCCAGACGGCCAGTTTGACGCTATCGCCATAACAGGCTCAATGCAGAATTTCGACCCACGATTTATCACGGCGTTAAAGCCGGGTGGCCGGGTGTTCGTAATTGTTGGCACTGCACCGGTAATGGATGCACGAGTTGTGTACCGCACCGGCAACAACGACTGGCGCACCGAAAGCCTGTTCGAGACTGAGGTGGCACCGCTCGTGAATGCCACGCTGGCGCCGCAATTTTCGTTTTAGGCGACGAAACCACTTCGCGTGTTGTTGCATCTAATCAATAATCGCGTGCCGTGATGACAAATAAGAAACTGTCGGCCCGAGGCTGTTGCGCATGTGGGGCGCGCAAATCAGGCGAACTTTAGCGGCAGTCGGGCGTCCGAGAGCATGGGAAATTGAAATCATCAATATCGCGGATGCCTGCAGTCCCGTGTACTGTTGCGGTACAAAATGCCTTGGTTGTGGGCTGGCTTATGCAAATATTGACTGATATAGTGATATAGTTAACTATAACACCTTGGCAATTACTGAAAGCCGACCAACCTGCGGAATCCAAAAAATGAAAAAAGCTATTAATTTTAAAACCTTACTTATCATGCTCTGCACTCTGGCTGTGCCCGGGGTCGGACACTCGGCATCACTGCTGGAGGTATACCAACAGGCCCTGCAGAGTGATCCCAGGATCCACGAGGCCGAAGCACGCAGGTTGGCGGCGCTTGAGGCTGAGCCGCAAGCGCGTGGTGTACTGCTGCCACAGATCGGTTTTGGCGGCAACTGGACCAAATTTGACTCATCGGGAACGACGACTGGCGAAGACTCCCAGGGTATCTTCACATCTTCGTCGGAAAGCCGCGGCGAGACCACGCGCTGGCAATTCACCTTACGCCAGACACTGTTTCGCTGGGACCAGATCGTCAATCTGCGTCGAGCGAACAAGATCGTCGCCAAGGCTGAGGCCGATCGCGAAGCCGCTCAACAAGACCTGATTATTCGCGTCGCACAACGCTACTTCGATGTGCTCGCTGCCGAAGACCGGCTGACGTCAATTCATGCCGACCGTCAGTCGATTGCGCGTCAGCTCGAGCAGGCGAAGCAGCGATTCGACGTGGGTCTGATTGCGATTACGGATGTACAGGAATCACAGGCCGCCTACGACCAATCCGTTGCGGCCGAGATCGGCGCAAAACGCACACTTGCGACATCACGTGAGTTCTTGCGCGAAATCACGGGTCAACACGTCAGCACATTGTCTGCGCCGGACGATGATTTTCCATTGCGGAATCCAGCTCCGAGCGACGAGGCGAGCTGGGTTAATCTCGCATTGAGTCAAAACCTCGTCCTCATTTCCAGCCGACTGGATGAAAAACTCGCTCGAGATGAAATTTCCTTCCGGCGCAACGGGCGTTACCCATCGATCGATCTGGTTGCAAGCATGGGCGAGTCCGACACACCCGGCGAGCTCAGAATAGCACCTGCCCCCGCATTCAGTACTGCCGACAGTGACGGCCAAAGCGACAGCATCAGTATTCAATTCAACGTGCCGCTGTTCGCGGGTGGCTATACCTCGTCTCGCGTACGAGAAGCCGTCTACCTGCATCGAGCCAGTCGTGAGCAACTGCAGCGCGTGACACGCGAGACCGAACGGCAGGCACGTGACGCTTATCTCGGCGTGTTGTCGGAGATGAGTCGTGTTCGGGCACTCAAGCAGGCTGTCGCGTCGAGTCGTACGGCGCTTGAAGCGACTGAAGCTGGGTTCGACGTCGGTACGCGAACGATTGTCGATGTACTCAACTCACAGTTCAATTTGTACGCATCGATTACGGGTTTCTACCAGAGTCGGTATGATTACATTCTCAATGTTCTGGCGCTCAAACAGGCAGCAGGCAATCTGCAGATTCAGGACCTCGAAAACGTCGATCAGTGGCTCAAGGAACGCCCGACACCTGAACAGGCAATTGCGGAAGAAGAAGCAGCAGCGGCAGCAAGCGAGTAAGCAAAGACTTCAGAGTTTTTCCTCGGCGATCAGCGGTTCAAGAAGGCCGAATAGCCGTTCGAGAGCACCGCGGTTTTGTTGTACGATCGCTCGCCCCTGGTTGCCCAGTTTCGTTGCCATGGCGGGGTCAGCGAAGAGCTCGGCAACTGCCCCTGCAAGTTCAGCGCCATCGCGCACCATACGGCATGCACCAAGTTCGACAAACATGTCGGCAATCTCCTGCGCGTTAAAGACATGCGGCCCGCTGATAACAGGCAAGCCGAGCGCGGCCGGTTCGAGCAGGTTATGCCCGCCAATTGGCACGAGACTGCCACCAACGAATGCGACATCACTCGCCGCATAAAATAGCGGCAACTCCCCCATCGTGTCGCCCAGAAAAACGTCGGTGGACCGGTCGCAAACTTTTCCATCTGTTCGCGACACGCAGTTGAATTGCTGTTGGCTGATCAGCTTCCGTACATCTTCGAATCGATCAGGATGTCTGGGGATGAGCAGCAATAATAAATCCGGTTGCTGCTTTTGAAGTGCAGCATGTGCAGCCAGTACCTGCTGCTCTTCAATGTCGTGCGTACTCGCTGCAATCCAGACAGGACGGTCACCAAATAATTGCTTGCGCAGCTGCTTGCCATCCTCGACAAGATTGGCCGGCAACTCGATGTCGAACTTGATATTTCCTGTCACCCAGGTGCGCGCCGAACTGGCGCCGAGTGAACGAAAGCGATCGGCGTCCGCTTCGCTTTGTGCGGCGATGATAATGCCGTGGGAAAGCGTTTCGCGAAACAGCGGTAGGAAACGACGATAGGCATCAACTGATTTGGGTGAAATCCGCGCACTAACGAGAACCAATGGTATGTTTCGAACGCCGCAACCGCGATACAGGTTCGGCCAGATCTCGGTCTCCATGATCAGTGCCAGTCGCGGGTGGACCGATGCAAAGAAGCGATCTACAGCCACGGGCATTTCGAACGGGATGTAGCAATGTGTGACCGCGTCGCCGAATAATGCCGCCACCCTCGCGGCCCCTGTCGGTGTAACGGTTGTAACAAGCACCTCATAATCGGGAAAGCGTATCGCGGCTTGCCTGATGAGCGGTGCCGCGGCTTGCACCTCACCGACCGAGACAGCGTGGATCCAGATGCAGCGAGACAAATGCGGATAACCGATACCAAAACGCTGTCCTACCTTGTCGCGGTAGGAGTGATGGACAATGCCGCGAAACAACCAGTAGGCGGCTACAGGAATCTGTAGCAGATAAGTCAGCAGACTGTAGAGAATTCGCACGTATTATGCGGGTGTGCTCAGACTCCCGATTACCCGCACTTTGAATCGCCGCATGACAGGCAGGTCGTGCAACCGTCCATCTGGACCACCGCAGCCGTATTGCACTTGTGGCACAGCTGCGCACCTTGCGGATAATCGCTTTCCGCAAATGCGTCCTGCTGCTTCTTTGCCTCCTCATACTCGGCGTGCTTTTTTTCGATGAGCTCTTTCTGACTATCATCAAGCTCAGGTACGGTGAGCAAGCCGATGGAGATCAGATGCTTCTCCACGATGTAGCCAAGTTCGGCAATGATCGAAGGCATGTATTTACCGCCTGGTTTCCAATAGCCACCGCGCGGATCAAAGACCGCCTTGAGTTCGTCCACGAGAAACACGACATCGCCGCCCTTGCGAAATACCGCAGAGATGATTCGTGTCAGCGCAACGA
Source organism: Pseudomonadota bacterium (assembly GCA_022565135.1). Taxonomy (GTDB): domain Bacteria; phylum Pseudomonadota; class Gammaproteobacteria; order Steroidobacterales; family Woeseiaceae; genus UBA1847. The sequence goes on along the minus strand of JADFKA010000065.1, from coordinate 6 downwards.
TCCACT
>JADFKA010000064.1 GCA_022565135.1 Pseudomonadota bacterium | reverse complement strand
ACTTGCGGCCATTTATTTCTTTCTAAATCAGATATTTATGTCGATATTTGGCGGAGAGGGTGGGATTCGAACCCACGAAGGGCTACAAACCCTTGCTGGTTTTCAAGACCAGTGCATTCGACCACTCTGCCACCTCTCCGGTGCTCGATCGTGCGACGGCGCATTCTGCAGGTAGTCGCGCAAGGATTCAATACGCGACGACATTGAAATTCGCTGATTGCCGGCCATATCCGGCAGTCTCGACGCAAGAGATTGAGCGAACCCCTGCAAGCTATCCCGGTCGAAGCGCCGGTAGCGTCTTTCTTAAGTCAGAGAATGAGTTTAGATATGGATAATAAAGTATTGTTATTTATACTATTATTTCCATTATTGACAGTCGCGGACGAGTCGCAGGAAGTTAGCGAGGCCACGCGTACAGCCAATCCCTGTCTGTACGACGAGCAATTCAAGGAATTCGATTTTTCACAACGAAATAACCCGGGCGCAGCTTGGCTGCGTTTTAATAGAGAACTGGGCCAGCGCCTCGGGTGGTGGTGGCGTCACAGAAGAGGGTATGCTTCTGCTCGGTACGATACATGGCTGCCGTGGTTCGAGGGTTTTTATACTCGCGTTGGCATGCAAGACCAAGAGTAGCCAAGAGGATTTGATTTGAATTTTTCATCGTCCAATCGCGGCTTTCCTGCCGGTAACCCAATCGCCAACGTTTTGGTGATCATTGTGGGCGCGCTCGTAATCGCTGCCTCTATTGTGCTCGGGTTTATGGCCTTCATTATTCTCGGCAGCATCATCCTGATATTTGCCGCTGTAGTGGGTATCCGGCTGTGGTGGTTCAACCGCAAATTACGAAAGGCGGGCGTGCATCGAGTACCAGGTGATGGTCGTCCAAAATCGCCGGCCGGCGTAATTGAGGGCGAATTTATCGTTGTCGATGAGGAACGAGACGACTAAAGACCCTTGCAGGGCGTAGTCAAAGCGGCAAAAATTACGTAGAGTCTCACCCCATGCGCAGTCCCACTGAAAAAGAAGCCCGCCGGCAGCGCCGCAGGCGGCGACGCATCCAGATTATCGTCCTGTACACGGCGATCGCGATTGGTCTGGCGTGGTTTTTCGAGTCACAGGCAACGACGACGATTATTTTCGTTCGTCATGCTGAAAAAGAATTATCGCAGGGCGAGGACCCGTCTCTGAGCGAGGCCGGTCAACGGCGTGTTGCAGAACTTACTCGCCAACTCGTTGACGCCGATGTCGTCGCTGGTATCGACGCCATCTATTCGACGCCGTTCAAACGCACGCAGGAAACCGTTCGCCCGCTCGCGGTTGCACTAGACCTGCCAATCAATAATTACGATGCGACGGATACCGAAGACGTTCTGACGAATATCCTGAAGAAGCACAAGGGCAAGATTATTCTGGTCGCGGGACACAGCAACACAGTGCCCGTACTGATTTGGAATTTGGGCGCCAGCAAGAAAGTGCCGCCGATCAACGAGAACGAGTACGACAACATCTATGTCATCTCAATTCCGTGGTTTGGCAAGACGAAAACGATTCGATTGCGCTACGGCGAACCCTATGTTGCGGAACAGGAAGGTGCTGAAAAAGAGCCGGCCCAAATGGAAGGGACTTAGTCGGCGACTGAGTCGACAGTATTGACTCGTTTCATCCCTGCTGCTTCGCGTAGCATGATCGATTTTTCGATGAATTCCTTATGCTTGCCGATGCGCAGGTCTGCCCGCAGCGCGCCTTGAATGCGACGGTCCTGGTTGACCAGGTAAGTCACACGACGCACGCCAAATCCGAGCGGACCATCCACGTCATACATTTTTACGGCAACTTTGTCAGGGTCGCATAACAATATGAACGGCAGGTTGTGTTCTTTGCGAAAACGCTCGTGCGTATCTGCATCCTGCGGACTGATGCCGGCGACCTGTAAACCAACCGACTGAATGTCGTTGTGAATATCGCGAATCGAACAGGCTTCTTTGGTGCAGCCCGGCGTAAAATCGGCCGGATAAAAATACAGTATCAGGGGTCCTTTCTGCAGCAGGTCGGACAGGGAAACGTCGTTGCCGTTGTTGTCCTGCAATACGAATTCGGGTGCTCTGTCGCCGACACTTAGCATGTGTGTTCTCCAGTATTGTTATTCGTCACGAGCAGTTGACTCCTAAGATAACAGCAATCTGGCCGATGATCTTATCCTCCATCGCGGCTTGATTCATACACTGAAAACATTTATAAACTTTCAACCCCCGGTCTTGCAAGGCAGAAATTGGTCTTGAAAAACGATTTTTCCTACATGCTGATTGCGCTGCTTGTTTTTCTCGTCGGTGTGCCAGTCGCGATCGATCTGCATTTGTTGCCGATTCCGATCATCCGTTTGCTTGGCTTTTCGTCGCTGCTGCTGATCGGCTTGTGGAGCCTGCGCAAGTCGGGTTATGTTTTTAAGGCTGCTGTCGCACTGGTGGTGATTGGAATGGGACTAAACTTCCTGTCTGCCTACGATCACCAATCGGCGTATCTCTTTGGCTCAACGCTGGCAATGCTGATATTTCTGGCGACGGCGATGGCAGTCGCGATGAAGCAGATCGCGCTGGATAGCAAGGTCAGCGCCAACAGAATCATCGGTGCTATCTGCGTCTACCTGATGCTCGGCGTTATCTGGGCGTTGATGTATTCACTGCTGGATGCAGCGGTTCCGGGGTCGTTCAGCGGCATTGTTGAGCACCAGGCGGGTGCCTGGGATCCCGACTGGGTCTATTTCAGTTTTGTGACGTTGACGACACTGGGTTACGGCGACCTGCTGCCGCTGACCTTATCCGCACGCGCGCTCGCCTACTTTGAGGCGATCGTCGGTCAGTTCTATCTCGCAATCCTGGTGGCGGGCCTTGTGGGCGCCTACCTTTCGGAAACGCAGGGCGGGGCGTCAAAATAACAGGCCTATTCCGGGTCCTCTTGTTTTGACGGCCACAGTGTATCGAAGATGAACACGGCGCCGATGGCATAGAGTGTCGCCAGCACAAACATGTTTAGCCGCGACCAAAATGCGGCGTCAGCACTTGATCCCGCCTGACCGTCAAGCACCGCGGGCGCGAGCACGACGATGATGGTCAGAAAACCGTAGGACCATGTCGCCCCATTCTTGTGCAAACCTTGTCCCGCAAATATACGAGGGCCGATGATCAGGCCGCAGAGGCCGATCAACAGCGTGTACATGAGCAATGATGGCCAGATACTCAACACCTGCCAGCCAATGACGGCGCCAACTCCGCCGATCAGGGTTGAGTACAGCAGTGACCGTCCAGCCTGGCGTGTCTGATCGAGGCCGGCTTGCTGTCCCATGGTCGCAACTTTGATCATGACGGCGGCATAACTCGCGCTCGCGCTGGACATCAGAAACCAGATGATGACGGGCATGACGATGAGTAGTGACCGCCAGGCGCTACGTCGCGCGGCAGCCGGGTCGGGCTTTTTGGACTCGGGCTTGACTGCAGCGGGCTGCGCATTTTCCACACGGGCGGACGAGTCCGGCAATATCGCGTGACCGATCCATACAAACGCGATGCCGACGACAGCTCCCATGCTGAGTCCCTGCAGAACGCCCAGCACCGCGTCAATCGAGACCGTACCGATTGACGTCGTTATTGCGAGACCTATGGTCGCAAACGCGCCCAGAACAGGCGAGCCGCCGCGTGCTGTAAAATAGAAACTGTGGAACAAGGCGAGTGTTAGCAGGCCAATGCCAACCATGCGTTGATTGAGAATGAACGGTAAAAGCGCGAGACCGGCATAGCAACAGACGACCAGGACCAGCACGAACGTGACGCCTTTCTTGAGCGACAATGCCGGCAGAGGCAGCGCCAGGATCAACATGGTGAAGACCGGTGCCATAAAAGAAAGCGGCCAATTAATAATTTGTGAGAACAGCATCGACAATGAGGTTGCCAGCGCGAGCCTCAGGATTCGAAGGTTTGCGATGTTCATGCCGATTGCTGCCGGCACCTTGGTATCAGAAGGCATAGGTCAGAACGCTCACGATTCTGACATAGAGTTTACCTGCGGCATTGAACAACCAATTGTTGCCGGTGTAGGCAATGACCGATGCCTGCGCGCCAACGCGTATTGCCTGCCTGTCGTCTTCGTCACGCAGTTCGAATTCGATGTTGACGGGAAATCGTTGTGCATCGCGCAACCACTGCCGATCGGTTTTGATTGACGGCAAGCTTCCGAGCGCTGCGTCGGCAACGTCGACGCCAAATCCTGTCGAACTCACATGGCCAGTAAAAACTCGCCCCGGTAGAGCATCGAAGACGATCTCAACGGGATCACCCGGGTCGATGTGGCCCAGGTTATTTTCGGTGAAGTCCGCCCGAACCCAAATGTTGTGCATGCCGATAAAGGTCATGAGTGGCGCACCCGCGGCCGCGAAATTACCTCGATCGAGGCGTACGTCGGTTAGCAATCCGTCGCTGGCCGCGTAGATCGTCGTCCGTGACAGATTGAGTTCTGCCTGATCCAGCGTGGCCTGCGCCTGCAGGATCCTCACATTTTGGTCGCCGTCCGCACCATAGTCCTGTCGCGCTTTTTCAAGACTTGCCTCTCTGGATGCGTACTGAGCAATCGCGACCGACAAAGATGCTTCTGTCTGTTCGAGTCGTCGATCGGACAACGCGCCCGGATCCTCTTCTTTTATGCGCCGTAATCGGTACGTGTCTTTTTCAGCTCGAACGACACTCGCCCGGGCGGATTCCAACGATGCTATCGCCGCATCGACACCTGCGCTCGACGCACCCGTGGCTTGTCTCGCGGATTGGAGATTCGCAAGCGCCGTTTCGACGGCCAGCTCGTAGGTGTCCGGATCGACGCGAAACAACTTCTGACCCGCGACGACGTATTCGTTCTTGCCTACGTAAACATCGACGACGATGCCAGATACCTGCGGGGCAACGGGCACGACCAGTGCATGCACTCGCGCTTGCGTTGTATAAGGCGTCACACGGTCCGCACGCAAGTACCAGAACATCATCACGACGCAGGCACCCAGCACGATCAGGGTCCATTTTCTTACGGGGTCCATGGGCGCTTTGGACACTTTGGCTGGTGCAGTTTCATTCGACATTGCAGATTCTCTATTCCTGGTTTCGTTCGACATGACTATCAATGATGCTGGCGCGATCCGTCTCCAGCAGGTCACCCCAGTCCGTTCGTTGTTGCATCTCGATGCGAGTCGCCTCATCAACAAAAGCCGCGTCGTGATCCTGCCAGCCGCCACCCAGGGCGCGATAGACCTGTGCAATGCTGCGGACGGCGTCTCCTCTGTTGGCGACGTAGCGTTGTTGCTGGCCGAACAGGGCTTGCTGTGCGTTGAGGACGCGCTGGTAATCCGCGAAGCCTTCTTTGTAACGCAACATCGACAATTCCGTCGAGCGTTTGGCCGAGACGACAGACGCCGTCAGGATGACTGCTTGTAACTGACTGCCGACGTATGCGGTCATGGCATCTTCGACATCGCGGGCCGCCTGGATAACAATCTCGCGACACTGAATCAGCGACTGCTGCAGCCGCGCATCCTGTACACGTACATTGTTCTTGATTCGCCCATAGTTAAAAAATGGCCAGACGAAAGAGGGCCCGACGGAATAGGTCAGGCTCTCAGCCCGAAACAATTCGCCAAACCCACTGTCCCCTGTGCGTGTTGTGTCCGTACTGCCGGCAGCGGCCAGGCCCAATGAGCCGCTGATGCTGAAACTTGGGTACAAATTCGTTTTCGCGATGCCCACCTGCGCGTTCTGTGACATGGCGGCTAATTCTGCACGGCGGACATCCGGACGCTGGCGCAAGAGGTCTGCGGGCACGCCGACCAGTATCTCTTTGGGCACGTGCGGAATACTGCCCTTGCCAATCATGGCCGACATGTCGGCGGGCCGCATACCCAGCAACGTACTGAGCGCGTGATTGGCCTTGCGTAAAGTAACCTGGAAGCCAGGGATCGTCGCTTTGGTACTTAGCAGCAGCGTTTCAGCCTGTTGTACGTCCAGTTCACTGCTCTCGCCATAGCGATAAAGCACGTCGACGATGTCATAGCTGCGTTGCTGCAGCACCAGGTTTTCTTTGGCTATTCGAAGTTGTTCTTCCGCCGTTCTGATGACGGCGTAAACATCCACAACCTGTGCCGTCAGCAAAACAACTGTGTCATCGTAGCTGGCCAACGATGCCAGTAAATTCGCGTCTGCCGATTCGATGCCACGTCGAAAACGTCCCCAGAAATCGATCTCCCAGGAGGCGCTGGCGCCGACACTGAATTGGGTGAAGCTCAGGTCGCCGACGGTTGTATTGGCGTTGCTCTCGCTCGCCTCGATGCGGGTCGCACTACCGGCAACAAGCTGTGTTTGCGGGTACTGGTTGCCGACAGCGATGCCCAGCGCGGCACGCGCCTCGAGCACCCGTAAACCGGCTATCTTGATGTTGTTGTTTTGTTGCCGCGCGAGCTCCACAAGTTCATTCAGAACCGGGTCGTCCAGTATCTGCCACCAGCTAACAGATTCCTGCGCCACAAACTGAAACTCATCGTGAACGTAGTCGGGCCACTGGTCGGCGATCGCGATGTCCGGGCGCACGTAGTCCGGACCGACCGGCGCGCAGGCCGCAAGAAAAGCGGCCGTCGCTGCCACCAACAACGAATGACATTGTTGGCGGCGCTGTATGGAAAAGCGAATCATGGCAATAGCAATGTCGCGCGACAATCGAGCTAGCTGGCGTCTTCGGCGGTGTCAGTATTGAGCTGCTTCGGGTTGTTCAGCTCATCTGTTTCCATCCAGGCTTTGAGTATCTCGTATCCGAGCGCGAGTACCACCGCACCGACGAACAAGCCGATAATGCCTGACAGAATCGCACCGCCGATAGCACCCAATAGAATCACCAGCATCGGAATTTCCATGCCGCGGCCCAGGAACATGGGTTTCAGGAACGCATCGCTAATGCTGACGATGAATGCATACGCGGCGAAGATTGTAGCGGGTACCGGATCGGCGACCGAGAACACCCAGAACGCGATCGGGCCCAATACGATGAGCGGCGGCAACTGAATAATTGCCAAAATCAGCACGACGCCAGCCCAAAGCCCAGCGGCGGGTACACCCATTACTGTCAGGCCAACGCCCGCCAACAGTGCCTGAATAATCGCGACGCCAAGCACACCCTTGGCGACGCTGCGGATGGTTTCAATGGACAGGTTGACCAGGGAATTGCCACGGCTGCCAAGTAAGCTCGACGACAAAGAAAGCGCCGTTTTGTAGCCGCCTTCCGCGCTGACGAGGAATACGCCGGCAATGATGACAGACACAACGAACTGCAGTACGCCAATAGCCAGCGAGCCGGCCAATCTCAACAATCCCTGTCCTATAGCTGTCAGCTGCGGTTGAAATTTAGTCAGTGTGGCTTCGAGATCACTCGCGGCATTCGTCCATCCTTCATAGACGCGTTCGCCGATGACGGGCCAATCAGCAACGGACGCATCGGGCGGTGACACAGATACTGTTCCTTCCTTGAGGTTGGTGCCCAGCGTACCCAGCGCTGTCGCGCTGGATTCCGCGGTCAAATAGGTCGGCACAACCAGAATCGCGATGCCGGCAAGTACGAACAGAGTCGCCGACATTTTTTCTCGGCCCCCTAGCTTGCCCGTCAGTAATTGATGCGCTGGATAGAGCGCGACAGCGATGATCATTGCCCACATCACGATGTTCAGGAATGGCGCAAGGATGCGAAAGCACCAGACGAGCAAAAACAGCAGTGCTCCGATCTGGATGAAAGAGGCCATCGCGTTCTTCTGGAAATTCTTGTCGTCAGCTGCAGTATTCACCGTTTTCCCCGATTTTTTCTTTATTGTACGGTAAATATTGGCACAGGCGAATCATGTTGTAAGCTAGGTGGCTTATTCCGAACGCCAATGACGCATAACAACAATGAACAAGTCTCTTTTCCCTCGCAATTGTTGATTGTAAGGGGCCTCTGCTAATCTTTCGTCGATCCAGTTAACGAGCTCCCGTGGAAAAGACTCATCATCTCGTACAGATTTCTCCAACGCACAAGAACATGGGCCCACAAATTGCCGTCAATAACTCTCATTTCAGATAATGTGAGATTCTGCGGTTCCTCGATCATTTTCGCCCAGACTTTTGGATAGTTACTATTGGCCAATGCCATTTCGGCTTCGACGTAGTTATCGGCTTCTTGTTTCAAGATCTGAAACTCAGTTACTGGTCCGGAGCGCCAGGATCTTTTTCGATTGATGCCAGGTGATCCTCTATAACTTGCCATAAAGGAGCGTCTACCCAGGTGTCATCGAGATAGAATTTTTCAGGCTCTTCTTCCTTTGGATCTACGATCAGATTGTAGATTGATGCATAAGCCATGTTATTGATCGCATAACTATCTGGATCAATCTCTTTGATAAGCATTTTCCAATTGCGCCATTTCA
>JADFKA010000063.1 GCA_022565135.1 Pseudomonadota bacterium | reverse complement strand
ACCACTGTCGGCCCCGGGGCCGGCATTCGTCGGCAGTGATGCCTGCCGAGATTGCCACGCCACGCAGTATGCAGATTGGCAGGACTCGCATCATGATCTCGCCATGCAGGTCGCCGACACGACGACTGTGCTCGGCGACTTTGACGACGCCACATTTGAGTATTTCGGAACTTCGACCCAATTCCGCAGCGAAAACGATGCTTTTGTCGTACGCACCGCAAACGCTGACGGTCAGACACAAGATTTCGTCGTTGCCTACACCTTTGGCGTAACACCGCTGCAGCAATACCTGGTTGAGATGCCAGGTGGGCGACTGCAAGCCTTGCCGTTCGCATGGGATGCGCGCGACACGGCGGAGGGTGGCCAACGCTGGTTTCACCTGTACGCCGACGAATACATCGGCCCCGGCGATGCACTGCACTGGACCGGACGCGAGCAGAACTGGAATTACATGTGTGCCGAGTGTCACTCGACAAACCTTGAGGTGAATTTTGATGTGGCAAGCAGCAGTTTTGCCACGACATGGTCGGAGATCAACGTTGGCTGTGAGGCCTGCCATGGGCCAGGGTCGACGCATGTTAGCCAAGCCAGATCTAGCGCAATGAAAGGTGCTGGTGGACTTGCCTTGAGCCTCGATGATCATGGCCGTGCCGTCTGGCAGATGAATCTGCAAACCGGAATTGCACAACGCAGCGAGCTGCCGATGCGTTTTCCGCAACAGCCCGAGGCTTGTGGGCGCTGTCATGCGCGGCGCGGGATCATCGCAGCGGATTACGAGTACGGCGAGCCGCTCGCGCAGACTCACAGGACGGCGCTGCTCGATGCGACTCTTTATTATGCCGATGGGCAAATCCGAGATGAGGTGTATGTCTACGGATCGTTCGTACAAAGTCGCATGTATCGTGCCGGAGTAACGTGCAGCGACTGCCATAACCCGCATTCCCTCGAGCTCGTAACCGGCGAGATAAGCAGCGACGTGTGCGGGCAATGCCATCTGCCTGCGCGCTTTGCAACCAGCGACCACCATCGACACGTGAGCGGCGTGGTCGCCTGCGTCGATTGTCATATGCCGGCAACGATCTATATGCGAGTGGATGCACGTCGCGATCACAGTTTTCGCATACCCCGTCCCCATCTGAGCCTGAGCACGGACTCGCCAAACGCGTGCAACGGCTGCCACATCGATCAAAGCGCTGCATGGGCGGCTGCAAAAGCGGGCGAATGGTGGGGTGATGCAGCATCGCTGGAAACACATTTCGCCACGGCGCTGCATCATGCGCGATCCGGATTCGCGAATCCGGATCTGGTCGCAGTGATTGCCGATGCGGACGTTGCCGGGATCGCAAGGGCCACGGCGTTGACACTGCTGGCGAGACCGTTAGCACAAGACGATGTCAGTGCGATCGTCCTGGCGATGAGCGCAAGCGATTCGCTCGTACGCATGGGCGCCGTTCAGGCTGCACGTAGCATGGCGCCCGAGTCGCAACTACGGTTCGCGGCGCCGTTACTCTCCGATCCCGTACGTAGCGTACGCATCGAAGCTGCGTCATTACTGGCGCCGCTCAAAGCTTCCTTGCCCGGTCCACTGCTCCCGGCGTATCTGGCGGCGGCCGACGAATTCAGGCTGGCACAAGTTGCCATCGCAAGCCGCCCCGAGGCACATGCCGCACTTGGTGATTTTGAGGCGAGCAGCGGGAACTTCGAGCAGGCATTTGCCCATTACGCGCAGTCTCTGCAGATGGAGCCGCATCTCCCGGCGACGCGAATTAATTACGCTGACGCGATGCGCCATTATGGCGACGAGTCGCGTGCGGAGGCTCTGCTTCGTGAAGGTGTGGCAATCGACGCCGCCAATGCCATGCTAAGACATTCTCTTGGCTTGTTACTGGTACGTACCGAGCGCACGGTCGAAGGACTGCGTGAATTGCGCGAGGCAGCCAGGCTTGATGCAGACAACAGCCGTTACATCTATGTCGTTGGCGTCGCGCTGAATTCGCTGGGTCAGCAAGACGCAGCAATCAAAGTGCTGGATGCGGCAGCGATTCGTTTCAGCGGGGATTTCGATATTTCCTGGGCGCTGGCAACCATTTTCAGAGATCGTGGTGAAACTAAAAAGGCGCGTGCCGTTGCCGATCAGCTTGCAACCCTGCATCCCGGTAATAGTGATGTTGCTGCGTTACTCGAGTCGTTGCCCACGGAGTAGCAGCTTGTTGTAAAACACTCAGGCGGCACGATTCGGCGTTAAGAATCGGCTCAAAATGCTCATGTACTGGCGTGTACACTGCGCTTGCCGGACAGGATGTCCCAATGTCGCGCAGCCCATGGATGGGCGGGAGCTACGTTCGCCGATTCTTGCCTTGACTCGCACTCGCCTGAGCGTTTTTCAACAAGCTGCTAGCGCTCGTCACCGCGCAATGTGCGCACCAGCAATTCAAGTTTGGCTGCAGTGACATCTTCAGGCGGTACGGGCTCACCAACGGTTATCCGGACTCTTGCGAACAGACGCCCTGGAATATTTCGAATGCCACCCCCTTGGCGGCGACTGAACCAACTGCCCCACAGCAGCCCAAGTGAAACAGGTATGACCGGAACGGGTCGTCGCGCAATAATCTGTTCAATGCCAGGCCGAAAACGCTGAATTTCGCCATCTTGCGTTATCCCGCCTTCGGGGAAGATGCACACGATATTGCCGTTTTCTAGTTCCGCATCGACTTTGTCAAAGGCGTCTATCATTATTTGCTCGTCTTCTTTCGCTCCGGCAATCGGAATAGCTTGCATGGTTTCAAAAAAGAAACGCAGCAGAGGAATTTGAAAGATCTTGTAATGCATGACGAAACGCATGGGTCTGCGCAGTGATCCGCTCAACAGAATTGGGTCCATGAAACTGACATGGTTGCAGACAACGACCGCAGGTCCTTCGACCGGCACGTTCTCGAGCCCAACTGGCCGTATGCGATAGACGATGTTGATCAGAATCCAAGCGAGGAAACGCATCAGAAATTCTGGCAACAGTGTGTAAATGTATATCGCAACGGCGATGTTGAGGATTGCAAGAACGATAAACAGGTCCGGGATCGAGAATCCGGACTGCAACAGTACAATTGAAAGCACCGATGCGCCGACAATGAAAATCGCATTGATTATGTTGTTGGCGGCAATAATGCGCGAAAGATGTTCACGTTCGGCGCGCTGTTGCATCAACGCATAAAGCGGCACACTGAAAAAACCACCGAATGCGCCGATCAGTGCGAGGTCCAGCAGTATCCGCATGCTTCCCGGTTGTGCAAGAAATTCGCCGACCGAAGAGACCGTGGTGGCGGCTGCAACAGGGTGGGCGAAATACAGATCGATCGCGAATACGCTCAGCCCAATCGAACCGAACGGCACCAGGCCGAGTTCGATGCGTTGTCCCGACATGCGCTCGCAGAGCAGTGAGCCGATGCCCACACCGGAGGCGAACGCGATCAGCAGTGCGGTTGCGACCAACGGCTCGTTGCTATTGAGTATGTCGAGAGTGAACGCCGGTACTTGCAATGTGATGGCGGAACCGAAAAACCAGAACCACGAAATACCCAGTATTGACAAGAAAACACTGCGATCACGGCGCGCGAAAGCGATGATCCGCCAGGTTTCAGACCATGCGCTCAGGCTGATTTTGAGATCCGGGACAACGGCCCGCGTTGTCGGTATCTGTCGGCTCGCCAGGTAGCCGGCACAGGCAACCGCTATGAGGCAGATCGCGATGATCGACTGGCCGGCCGTGCCGTACGCGATGACGCGCTCACCCAATATCAGTCCGAGAATGATCGCCGTGTAGGTGCCTGCCTCTACCAGCGCATTGCCGCCGATCAATTCTTCGGTTTTCAGCTGTTGTGGCAGATATGCGTATTTGACGGGCCCGAATAGTGATGACTGGCAGCCCATCAGGAACAGGACGAATAACAATATGGCATAACTCTCTGTCACAAATGCATAGGCGGCAAGTAACATCAGCAAGATCTCGAGAATCTTGATGCGGCGCATCAGCATCGATTTCTCGTACTTTTCGGCCAACTGGCCCGCTGTCGCAGAGAACAAAAAAAAGGGCAGGATAAAAAGGGCACCGGCAACGTTGGCGAGAATCCTGTGATCCATGCCAGCAACCAGCACACCTTCGAATGTCACCAAAATGACAAGGCCGCTACGAAAAATATTGTCGTTGAGCGCGCCAAGAAACTGGGTAATAAAAAAGGGTGCGAATCGGCGCTGCCCAAGCAGCGTAAATTGGCTCGAATCTGCCATGGCGTGGATTCCCTTTCCTGAACGCGTGGCCACTATAGCCCGAATTAACATGGATCAGCCGCAAGAACTGCGAACTCAAGCCATTTCCTGTGCGGGGCGCGGTGCTAATATGCGTGGTTGCAGGATGCTGAAAACTATACCATTTAATCACATTAGACCGATGCCGCCATGACAAAGATAATTGCGCCAATACTAGTATGCGGCGTTTGGCTGCTTGCAGGCTGCGGCAGTGACCCACCACCACGTTCGGTCCGGGAATATCTCGACAATCCCATCGTGCTCGAAGCCGCTATTGTGCGTTGTGCGGAAAACCGCAACGAAACCCGCTACGACGCGGAGTGTCTCAATGCTCGTCAGGCCGTTTCGCTGATCGAGGCGCGGCAGGAGCGGGCGCGGCATGACGCTCTGGAGTTACAGTCGCAACGCAAGCGTGATGCATTGCGTCGCACTCAGCAGGCCGTAGCGGAGGCGCGACGTCGCGCAAGAGCAGATGCAGAAAGGCGCAAGGAAGCAGCGTACCTTGCGCAATTCGGCGAGTTGCCACCGCCACTGGAGGATGAGAAAAACGATGAAATCGGTGCGAATGCACCCGGAGCGGTGATTCCCGAGATTGTCGAGACTCAAAATTCCGCGCCGACCCTTGATGTGTCGCTTTCGGCTTCGGATGGTGGCAATGCGCCAGTCGCGGAGAGCATGCCTGAAAGCGATCTTGAAGAAGTCCGCCGACCCAACGAAGAATTGCACGACTAGCCAGGAAGTGCTGCCAGCATCACGCGGACGATTCGGGCGACCTTGGCATCGAACGTACGTGAAGATCGCGTTGCGGATATGGAATTACAATGTTGTTGGCATTGAAGGCCTTGTAGACCGCGCAGTTCAATTCGTGCTTGAGGCGCCCACGATCAATCGGTTTTTCTATCCAGCACAGCAACTCGAAATCGAGACTGGATTCGCCGAACTGACGAAATCGAACGCGCGCAGCCGGGTCTGTGCAAATCTCGGCATTGTCGGCGGCGACCTGTTGCATAGTCTCAATGACATAGTCGACATCGCTGCCATAAGCGACGCCAACGGCAATCCGAATACGGTGCTTCTCCGATGGCCCCCCCGCTTCGTTGATTATTTTGCTATTACCGATGAGGCCGTTTGGAATCGTGATTTCGACATCATCGCGAGTCAGCAGCCTTGTGCTGCGTAAACCGATGTGCGTGACGATACCGCGCTCACCCGTGTCGAGGATGATGAAATCGCCGTTCTTATAGGGTGCATCCATAACGATCGACACGCCCGCGAACAAATTCGACAATGTATCCTTCGCCGCAAAGCTGAGTGCGAGGCCGACGATGCCGGCTGATGCGACCCAGGCCGTGACATTGATATTCCAGGCGAGGAAAACGAAATAGATGGCCAGCGCGAATAACACGATCTTGACAACATTTTGCAACAGCGCCAGCATGCCGGTCTGCACGAGCTTGCTAGTTCGACGGCGCTTGAATACCTGTGCAAACAATGTCGTCAAATTGTGCAGCATGTTGTACCAGACGAACACGGCGATGGTCTTCAAAATACCAAGCGTTAGAAACTCAGGTGATTCAGGTAGGTCAATTTGTTGCGTCGCGAGCGAAAGTCCAAGCAGCACGAAGGAAATGAAGATCGGTCTATGCAAGAGACCGACGAGCTGATCATCAATATCCGTCTTCGAACGGCTCGCAATGCGACCGACCATTCTGGATAACACCCAGTCGGCGATTTTTCCGACGACAATAAAACCCGACGCGATGGCGAGCGCTTGTAGATAGACATTGGGGCCGATCACTTCGGCTAGCTGCTGAACCTGCTGAATGAAATCGCTCAAAAGTACTTAATGCAGATCAACGGACCGGACTTTAAGGATCTTGCTAGTTAGCATCCGGCAAGCCGAACGTTCGAACCTCCGAGGGTTCCTCCGTCGCGACTATTGGACTCGACGTTGTTGCTATCTGCATGCCAGGGCTGGTCGGCAGGCGACGAGTCTGTGCTGTAAGGATCTGCACGAAGGTATTGGCGATATTGGGCGCAATATTCGGCGAGCTCGCAAAAATTTTCTCAGGCGTCATTGTCGAAGAACCATAGAAGGCGACGTTCGCCTTACGATCCATCGTGATTCCCGTTCCCTGTAGTGCCACACCTGCGAATAATCCTCGACTTCGCGAGTAGGAGACCACCTCTGCTTTGAACTCCAAGTCGGTCGCTATCCCGGTTTGGCGGCCAACGGGTCCGGCGGCGATCGATGCGTCTGCGCCGAGAGTCAGCTTGCCGTTCGTAATGTTGCCCAGGCCTTTGCGCGATTTGAAGACTAATATGACGTCGGTGGACTGAACTCCAGCTTGGAAGCCGAAACTGCCGCCAGTCAGCGTGATGAACGCCGGGTTGCTCCAGGTGTGACTATCCTGACGCACGACGATGATGCCCTTGCCGCGGCGCACACCAAGGCCGAAGCCGATTTTAACGACATTGGGAATTACAGCAACGGCGTAGGCGCGAGAAAGCAACGACGACGGAATCGATTTTTCAGGAATGCGCAACAACTGGTCAAGCACGTCGGCAGCATCGGCGACGCGATTCTCTTCTTTGCTGGCCCCGGCCGCAGGCAGCGCGAGTACCAGCCCTATTGCAATAACGCATACTTTGGATCGCAGATCAGACATGATCGTATCTCCGTGTTTTGGCCCCGGATTCTGCCCAGCGACAGTTACCTGACTAAAGAGCTAAAATCAGTAAGAGAGTTCCATAATACGCCAATTTTCATCTCCGCTCATGGTTCGATCCAGCAGACGCTGTCGGCGCCAGGATGGGCGGCAGCGGGCACTCAAGACTGGCGCATACGGCCCGCATCAGTTCACCTTCAGGTGCCGTTAGCTTGCCATCGAACATGACGACAGCACTTATTGCCCCGAGCAACATTTTTCGGCCATCGCCGTTCAGCGCAACGAGCATGTCGAGGCTGCTGTCAAGCGCTGCAGCCGAGAACTCGCCGTTGGGTCCGTACGCAAAGTGACTTGCCCAGTCGCCCATTACTGCAAGGCCGGCGCGAAATGCGGACTCTCCGGCCGCGTCGCTGCGGTGGCCATGATGCGCGATGATGCGCAACAGATTGACGGCGGCATCACGCACGGGTTTGCGCTTGGCACGTCTGCGTTTCTTAGTGTGTGACGGGTCGATGGCTTGCCCGATAGCGCTGACGAGCACACGATAAAAACAATACTCGTACAAATCGACGTTGCCATCGATGTTGATCATTCGACCGGCGAGTTCGACCAGCTCACCGAGTTGCGCGGCCGGACGTCGTCTCAACGCAGGAAACGCGATCTCGAGCAACGGCAGTCGATACACGGCGCCGATCTTGGCCAGCTCGTCGTAATACTTCTCAACAAGCCGGGCACGCTGCTCGCCGAGCCGTGCATGTGCCAGTGTGAGTTGCTGGCCGAGGACGTCACCGCTGCGATCGAGAATCAAAGCGATCGACAGCAGATAGGCGAGTTCGGACGCATGCGCGGCGTTGTAGAGAATCTCAGGGATTGAGCGCCGTATCGTTGCGGCAAATTCGATATGTTGCTGCTCCGGCTGGCCGACACTTGCAACCATGGCCGTTGGTGATAAGCCGGTGGTAACACCGGCGAATGCAGCCGCGACGCCGGCAATACGTTGCTCCGCTTCTGCAGATTCACTCGCGAGGTTGCTGTTGCGAAAATCAATGCTGGGGTAGTCAGTATCCTTGAATGACGGCTCCAGCGCCTGAATGCGCTCAGTCAATGGCGGATGTGTCGCGAACAGGCTACTGAACTTGGCGCCGGTGCCGAACAACATGTGACTGACTTCCTCGGGGTCCGCAGCCTGCAGGTGGGACCCTGTCGGAAAACCGCCGATTTTCTTGAGCGCATTCGCGAGCCCCGCGGTCTGGCGCGTGAACTGCACGGCTGACGCGTCGGCCAGGTACTCGCGCTGACGCGATACACGGGCCTTGATCACGCGGGCAAAGAACACGCCAATACCGCCGAGCACAGCCAATCCAAGGCCAATAATCAGGACCACGGGCGCGCCGCGATCGCGGCCGCGGCCGATGAAAGCACCGTAACGCCCGCCACGCAGTACCATGCGCCCGATAAGCCCGATCACCATGATGCCGAACAGCACGCCCATCAGGCGAATGTTCAGGCGCATGTCACCGTTGAGGATGTGGCTGAACTCATGCGCGATGACACCCTGCAATT